>NZ_JBSGZO010000051.1:0-31415 GCF_053611045.1 Streptomyces sp. NPDC054841
GAGCCAAGCGCTCCGCGGCCGTCCGCCGTTATTCATTCAGGAGGCCGGCGGCGGGGCGTCGTCGTCCTTCGGTGTGCCGTGGTCCTTGTGGGCGAGGCGGTCCAGGGCCCCCTTGGCCTTCTCGGTGCCCGACCCGATCTTGTCGCTGTACTTGCCCTTGGTCCGCTGGTCGACCGTCCGCGCGGCCTTGTCCAGACCGTGCTCGATCTTGCCCCCGTGCTGATGCGCCAGATCGGAGACCTTCTCCTTGGCAGGGGCGAGCTTGGCCTTCAGCGTGTCCAGGATGCTCATGGGTCACCTCGCTCGTACGGATCTAGTGACGGGCGCCCTCGCCGGCCTCGTTGTCCGCGGCCTCGTCGGCGGACTGCTGCTTGGGAATCTCGACACTCTCCGCGCCGGACGCGCCGGACGTGCCGCACGTGCCGGCGGGCTCCCCCGTCTCCGACTCGGCCTTGGCGGCGGCGCCGTCAATGGCCTCCTCCTCAGAGGCATTGGCGGCCTCGGATGCCTTCGAGTCGTCCGCCGCCTCCTCCACCGCCCCTTCGGCGGAACCCTCCGCCCCTTCCGCACCCTCTGCGGAACCCTCCGTGGAATCCGCCGTGGAATCCGCCGTCAGGGTGCCGTCGGGACCCTCGTCGGTTGACGCCTCGGCAGCTCCCTTGCTCTTCCGACGAAACCTTGCAAAAACGCCCATATCAACTCCATAGCGTACTCGTGTGGGCGAAATTCCGCGTTGCCCGGAGCGTCCCACTGCGCCGCCCCCGGGGGCCGGTTCGAAAACCGGCGGCCGGAACCTCGCAACAGGCAACGACCCCACTGGTGTGCCGTCACGTAGCTCGTTCGGGGACACCTGTGACGTTTGCGAGACTGGGGCGGTGAGAAGCGCAGCTCCCGCACCGCGGGTCATCGCCGTCGTCGGCCCCACCGCGGCCGGAAAGTCCGATCTGGGCGTCCATCTCGCCCAGCAGCTCGGCGGCGAGGTCGTCAACGCCGACTCGATGCAGCTCTACCGCGGGATGGACATCGGCACCGCCAAGCTGACACCGGGGGAGCGCGGCGGGATCCCGCACCACCTCCTGGACATCTGGGACGTCACGCAGACGGCGAGCGTCGCCGAGTACCAGCGGCTTGCCCGCGCGGAGATCGACAAACTGCTCGCCGAGGGTCGTACACCGGTCCTCGTCGGCGGCTCCGGGCTGTACGTACGGGGAGCGATCGACGCCCTCGAATTCCCCGGCACCGACCCCGAGGTGCGTGCCCGGCTGGAGGCGGAGCTGGCGGAGCGCGGATCCGGTGTGCTGCACGCCCGGCTGGCCACCGCCGACCCGGACGCCGCGCGGGCGATCCTGCCCAGCAACGGACGCCGCATCGTCCGTGCGCTGGAGGTCATCGAGATCACCGGCAAGCCCTTCACCGCCAACCTTCCCGGCCACGAGGCCGTGTACGACACCGTCCAGATCGGCGTCGACGTCGAGCGCCCCGAGCTCGACGAGCGCATCACCCTGCGGGTGGACCGTATGTGGGAGGCGGGGCTCGTCGACGAGGTGCGGACCCTGGAGGCGCAGGGACTGCGCGAAGGGCGCACGGCGTCCCGCGCGCTCGGCTACCAGCAGGTGCTCGCCGTGCTCGCGGGGGAGTGCACGGAGGACGAGGCGCGCGCCGAGACCGCGCGCGCCACCAAACGCTTCGCGCGCCGCCAGGACTCATGGTTTCGCCGCGACCCGCGCGTTCACTGGCTGAGCGGTGCCGTTGCGGACCGCGCGGAACTCCCGCACCGTGCCATCGCGTTGGTCGAACGAGCGGTCACAGCCTGATCACGTGATGGCATCGGGACGTCTTGTACGTCATTCCGGCGCCCGGGGCCGTGCCATCATCGAGCATCGATCGACAAGTGGAGTCCGAGTTGGGAGGGCGCGTGGCGATGGAGGCCGGCCCTCGCGACAGAGAACAGGGAGCACGGGAAGACGTGCCCCGTCTCAGTCCCGACGGCCCTGACGACACCCAGGACGTGCTCCAGGACGACCCCGGGGCCGGGGTGGAGGTGGAGGTCGAGCTGCGCCCGCAGCGCAGGCTGCGGATCTGGCAGCTCGCTCCCATCGTGGGGCTCGCCGCGGTCGGCTCGCTCATGTTCGCCTTCCCCCTCGCCTTCGGCTCCGGGGACGGTGGCGCGGTCGTCGCCATGCTCGGACTGCTGATCAGCTGCTGCGCCGCGGGCTGGGGCATGATGGCCGCCCGCCGGGTCGGTCACACCTGGCCCGGTCTGCCCGAGCGCAGCTCCGGCGAGCGCCCCGACTGGCGCATGATCGCCCTCTACGTCATCATCGCCGCCGCGCTCGTCGCCCTCGCCGTGTGGCGGGTGGCCCGGCTCCGCTGAGTGTCGGCGCCGCCCCGTACGATGGTGCGGTGACCATGTCCAAGAGCTCGCCGATCGCCTTCCTCAAGGGCCATGGGACCGAGAACGACTTCGTGATCGTCCCGGACCCGGACAACGTGATCGAGCTGCCCGCGTCCGTCGTCGCCAGGCTCTGCGACCGCCGCGCGGGCATCGGCGGTGACGGCCTGCTGCACGTCGTGCGCTCCGCCGCGCACCCCGAGGCGCGCTCGCAGGCCGGCGAGGCCGAATGGTTCATGGACTACCGCAACGCGGACGGCTCGATCGCCGAGATGTGCGGAAACGGCGTGCGGGTCTTCGCCCACTATCTGCAGCGTGCGGGCCTTGTCGACACGGGCGATCTGGCGGTCGCCACGCGCGGTGGCGTCAAGCGGGTGCACATCGACAAGGAGGGCGACATCACGGTCGCCATGGGCCGCGCAGTCCTCCCGGAGGACGGCGTCACGGTCACCGTCGACGGCCGCAGCTGGCCCGCCCGGAACGTGAACATGGGCAATCCTCACGCCGTCGCCTTCGTCGAGGATCTGGACCACGCGGGAGACCTGTACTCCGCCCCGCCCTTCTCGCCCGCCGGCGTCTACCCCGAAGGGGTGAATGTCGAGTTCGTCATCGACCGCGGTCCGCGCCATGTGGCCATGCGTGTGCACGAGCGCGGCTCGGGCGAGACCCGCTCGTGCGGGACCGGCGCCTGCGCCGTCGCCGTGGCGGCCGCGCGCCGGGACGGTGCCGACCCGGCCGTCACCGGGGACCCGGTGACGTACACGGTGGACCTTCCAGGCGGGCGCCTGGTGATCACGGAGCACCCCGACGGCGCGATCGAGATGACCGGCCCCGCCGTGATCGTCGCCGAGGGCCACATCGATCCCGCCTGGCTCGCGACGTCCTCTCCGTCACGGAGCGAAACGGCCGACGCCTGAGTGTTCGCTCGAATGGGTGATCCCTTTCACGCTGAGCGAGAGGCGGACTCCGCCACGTGGTGGGCTCGGTAGCATCAAGCACCGGCCGGGAGGGCATGCCTGCCTTTCCCACCGCCGGTCGACGCTGCCGGAGGTGCCCCATGAGTGCAGAGGCCACCAACCCTGGTGCTCCCAGCCGACGGCGCGGCCGCCCCAAGCTCGACCTCCGTCGGCTGGGCAGGGCCGCGCTTCTCGGTCCCACCGCCCGGGACCGGCTGCCCGATGCGATCGGCCATGTCGCTGAGGCGCACCGCGCCCACCATCCGGACGTTGATCTGGCCATCCTGCACAGGGCGTACGTACTGGCCGAGTCGTCGCACCGCGGCCAGTTCCGCAAGAGCGGCGAGCCGTACATCACGCATCCGCTCGCCGTGACCCTGATCCTCGCCGAACTCGGTGCGGAGAGCACGACCTTGACCGCGGCCCTGCTCCACGACACCGTCGAGGACACCGACCTGACGCTGGACCAGGTACGTGCGGAGTTCGGCGCGGAGGTCTGCTACCTCGTCGACGGCGTCACCAAGCTGGAGAAGGTCGACTACGGCGCGGCGGCCGAGCCCGAGACCTTCCGCAAAATGCTCGTCGCCACCGGCAACGACGTACGGGTCATGTCGATCAAGCTCGCCGACCGGCTGCACAATATGCGCACGCTCGGCGTGATGCGTCCGGAGAAGCAGGCTCGCATCGCCAAGGTCACACGGGACGTGCTGATCCCGCTCGCCGAGCGGCTCGGGGTCCAGGCCCTCAAGACCGAGCTGGAGGACCTGGTCTTCGCGATCCTCCACCCCGACGAGTACGAACGCACCCGGGCACTCATCGCGGACAACGCCGACGCGGCGGACGCTCTGGCCGCCATTGCCGAGGACGTCAGGACCGTGCTGCGCGACGCGGACATCCAGGCCGAAGTCCTCATCCGGCCCCGCCACTTCGTCTCCGTCCACCGCGTGCGGCTCAAGCGCGGCGAGCTGCGCGGGACTGACTTCGGGCGGCTCCTCGTCCTCGTCGGCGAGGACGCCGACTGCTATGCGGTCCTCGGCGAACTGCACACCTGCTTCACCCCGTTGATCTCGGAGTTCAAGGACTTCATCGCCGCGCCCAAGTTCAACCTGTACCAGTCGCTGCACACGGCGGTCGCCGGCTCCGAAGGAGCTGTCGCCGAAGTCCTCATCCGTACCCACCAGATGCACCG
Organism: Streptomyces sp. NPDC054841; assembly: GCF_053611045.1. NCBI lineage: Bacteria > Bacillati > Actinomycetota > Actinomycetes > Kitasatosporales > Streptomycetaceae > Streptomyces > Streptomyces sp. NPDC054841. The sequence goes on from NZ_JBSGZO010000051.1 coordinate 4,538, forward strand.
CGTCGCGGAGGCCGGCGTCATCGCCCTCGGCAACCCGTACGCACTGGGCAATCCGCAGCCGCTGGCCGACGGGCCCGAGGCGGCCGACCCGGCCGATCGGCCCGATGCGTCCGACGCGGCCGACGGCGAGCGCGCCGACCCCACCAGGCCCGGCTGGCTCTCCAGGCTCCTGGAGTGGCAGGAGTCCGCCCCCGACCCCGACACCTTCTGGACCTCCCTTCGTGCCGAACTCGCCGCGGACCGCGAGATCACCGTCTTCCGGGCCGACGGAGGCACGCTCGGACTGCCCGCCGGGGCGAGCTGCGTGGACGCGGCATACGCGCAGTACGGCGAGGAGGCGCACGCGTGCATCGGGGCACGCGTCAACGGCCGGCTCGCCACGCTCAGCACCCAGCTCAACGACGGCGACACGGTCCAGCTGCTGCTCGCCCAGGACGCCGCCTCGGGGCCCTCGCCCGACTGGCTGGACCACGCCCGCACGCCCGCCGCGCGGATCGCGATCACCTCCTGGCTCACCGAGCATCCCGAGGGGGCGAAGCCCCCCGCCGCTGCCCCGCGTGCGCCCGTCGCCTTCACCGCGGGCCGGCCCGTGGTCACTAACGCCGTGGCCGAGCTGCTCGGCCTCCCCGGGGCGACCGCCCGCCTCGCCGGCTGTTGCACCCCCGTACCGCGGGACGCGGTCGTGGGCTTCGCGGTCCGCGGCGGCGCCGTCACCGTGCACCGCGAGGAGTGTCCCGCCGTGGCCCGGATGCGCGCCCTGGGGCGCGCGCCGGTGGGTGTGCGCTGGGGCGACGCCGCCGAATGCCGTGTCACGCTTGTCGCCGAGTCTTTCGGCCGGCCCCGTCTGCTCGCGGATCTCACCGACGTCATCGCGACGGCCGGTGCCGCGATCGTCTCCGCCATCGTCGAACCGCCGAGCGAGCAGCGCGTACGCCATACCTACACGCTCCAGCTTCCGGACGCCGCCGGACTTCCCGCTCTTATGCGGGCGATGCGCGACGTGGCCGGGGTGTACGACGTGAGCCGGGCCCAGCATCCGACGACAACCACCTGATCCCCGACGTCCCCTCCGCCTCTTTCTGCCCTTTCCGCCCCCGACTCGTCGTACCGCCGGACGCCGTTCGAGTGGGCGCGGAGCGAGCCGTCACGGTCCGCGATGGCCGCGCTGGTAGCGGTGGTGCATGCTGCTCACCTCTCGACGCCTGCGGGCCGCCCTGCTCGCCGCTGCCTCGGCCACTCTGGTCGCCGCCGCCCTCCCCGCGCCCGAGCCGCTCGGCATCGGCGACCCGCTCTTCCCCCACCTGGGCAATCCCGGGTACGACGTCCTCACGTACGACATCGCCTTCACCTACAGCGGCTCGAACACCAAGCCGCTGGAAGCCGTCACCAAGATCGGCGCGAGGGCGACCGAGTCCTTGGAGCGGATCAACCTCGACTTCACCCGCGGAACCGTGCGGAAAGTCGACGTGAACGGCAGCAGCGCCGAATTCTCGACCAGCGGCGAGGACCTGGTCATCACGCCCGAGCGCGCCGTCGCTCCGGGCGAGCCGCTGAGCATCACCGTCAGCCACACCAGCGACCCGAACGGCAAGGGCGACGGCGGCTGGGTGCGTACCGCCGACGGTCTGGTGATGGCCAACCAGGCCGACGCCGCCCACCGGGTCTTCCCCTGCAACGACCACCCGGCCGACAAGGCCCTCTTCACCTTCCGGATCACCGCCCCCTCGGAGCTGACGGCCGTGGCCAACGGGCTCCCGGTGGCGAAGGCCCCGACCGATCGGACCACAACCTGGCTGTACCGCAGCCGGCACCCCATGGCGACCGAACTGGCCCAGGTCAGCATCGGCAAGTCCGCGGTGATCCACCGCCAGGGACCGCACGGACTGCCCGTACGGGACGTCGTGCCGACGGCCGAGCGCACGTTCCTCGAACCCTGGCTCAAGAAGACTCCGGGACAGATCAAATGGATGGAGAGCAAGGTCGGGCGCTATCCGTTCGAGACGTACGGGCTGCTGATCGCGGATGCCGGCACCGGGTTCGAGCTGGAGACCCAGACGCTCTCGCTCTTCGAGCGGTCGTTCTTCACCCGCCCCGAATTCCCCAAGTGGTACGTCGACTCGATCATGGTGCATGAGCTGGCCCACCAGTGGTTCGGGAACAGCGTCTCGCCGCGCGGCTGGTCGGACCTCTGGCTCAACGAGGGACACGCCAGCTGGTACGAGGCGCTGTACGCGGAGGAACACGCCAAGCAGTCCGTGGAGAAACGCATGCGTGAGGCGTACACGCAGTCGGACGGCTGGCGCGCGGCGGGCGGCCCGCCGGCCGCCCCGAAGCTCGGGACCCCCGGCCAGCAGCTCGGGCTGTTCCGGCCGGTCGTGTACGACGGCAGCGCCCTGGTCCTGTACGCGCTGCGACAGGAGATCGGGAAGGACGCCTTCGCGGTGCTGGAGCGGGCGTGGGTGGCCGAGCACAAGGACGGGACGGCGAGCACGGCCGACTTCGCCGGTCTCGCGTCCCGTGTCTCCGGCCGTGATCTTTCCGCGTTCTTCAAGGCCTGGCTGTACGCGGAGAAGACCCCGAAGATGCCCGGTCACCCGCAGTGGCGCAGCAAGGCTCCCGCCGCGAAGCGCGGGTAAACCGGGGTGACGGCCGTGGCGACGCCGTGCGACCATCGACACGTCGGCGACGCCGCCGGGCCGGACCTCTTCGGACCTCCGGGAATCTTCCGGCACCGTTACGCGTTGTAACCGGCGTACCGTACGTTCCGTACCGTGCTTCCATCGACGTAAGGATCCAATGACCTCCTCTTCATCCACTTCCCAGGACGCGCAGAGCTTCGCGGACAGCAACCGCACCGAGAGCCTTCGGGCCGATGCCCTGATGGAAGAGGACGTCGCCTGGAGCTACGAGATCGACGGAGATCGGGACGGCGATCAGTTCGACCGCTCCGAGCGGGCGGCGCTGCGGCGTGTCGCGGGACTCTCCACCGAGCTCGAGGACGTCACCGAGGTCGAGTACCGGCAGCTCCGACTGGAGCGCGTGGTGCTCGCCGGTGTCTGGACTTCGGGGACCGTGCAGGACGCGGAGAATTCGCTCGCGGAGCTGGCCGCGCTCGCCGAGACGGCGGGTGCCCTCGTGCTCGACGGCGTCATCCAGCGACGCGACAAGCCGGACCCGGCCACGTACATCGGCTCGGGCAAGGCGAGCGAGCTGCGCGACATCGTGCTCGAGACCGGAGCCGACACCGTCGTCTGCGACGGTGAGCTGAGCCCGGGCCAGCTGATCCACCTCGAGGACGTCGTCAAGGTCAAGGTGGTCGACCGCACCGCCCTGATCCTCGACATCTTCGCGCAGCACGCCAAGTCCCGAGAGGGCAAGGCGCAGGTCGCGCTCGCACAGATGCAGTACATGCTGCCCCGGCTGCGGGGCTGGGGTCAGTCGCTGTCCCGGCAGATGGGCGGCGGCGGCGGTGGTGGCATGGCCACCCGTGGCCCCGGTGAGACCAAGATCGAGACGGACCGGCGTCGGATCCGCGAGAAGATGGCGAAGATGCGCCGGGAGATCGCGGACATGAAGACGGGCCGCGAGATCAAGCGGCAGGAGCGCCGGCGGAACAAGGTCCCGTCGGTTGCCATCGCCGGATACACCAACGCGGGCAAGTCCTCGCTGCTCAACCGTCTCACCGGCGCCGGTGTCCTGGTGGAGAACGCGCTGTTCGCCACCCTGGACCCGACCGTGCGCCGGGCCGAGACCCCGAGCGGCAGGTTCTACACGCTGGCGGACACCGTCGGATTCGTCCGGCATCTCCCGCACCACCTGGTCGAGGCGTTCCGCTCCACCATGGAGGAGGTCGGCGAGTCCGATCTCATCCTGCATGTGGTGGACGGCTCGCACCCGGCCCCGGAGGAGCAGCTCGCCGCCGTGCGTGAGGTGATCCGCGATGTCGGCGCCGTGGACGTGCCCGAGATCGTCGTGATCAACAAGTCGGACGCGGCCGATCCGCTGGTGCTGCAGCGCCTGATGCGCATCGAGCGTCACGCGATCGCGGTGTCGGCCCGTACGGGCGCCGGCATGGACGAGCTGCTCGCGCTGATCGATGCCGAACTGCCGCGACCCGAGGTCGAGATCGAGGCCCTCCTGCCGTACACGCAGGGAGCGCTCGTCTCGCGGGTGCACGCCGACGGCGAGGTGCTCTCCGAGGAGCACACCTCCGAGGGCACGCTCCTCAAGGCGCGCGTCCATGAGGAACTGGCCGCGGCACTCGGGCCGTACGTTCCGGCGACGCACTGATGGCAACGAGCTGATGGCCACGCGCTGACCCGCGCGGCGGACAGCGGTTCCGTACAGAGGCCGAAGGCCCGTACCTCCACTCGGAGGGACGGGCCTTCGGTCGTTCGGAGCGCGGACAGAATTCCTGTCCCGCGAGATTACTGTCCCGCGAACCTGTCACTCGTCGTCGTGTAGATCTCCCGAGCACCCTCGCCCAGCCGCGGACCGGCCAGCCAGCTGGCCGTCGTCGCCGGGCCGATGGAGGTGTTGGAGACCAGCGCCAGCTTGCCGTTCGGCTGCTCGGCGAACCAGCCACCGCCGGACGAACCACCGGTCATGGTGCAGCCGATGCGCCACATCGTCGGCGTACCGGGGCTGAAGGACAGCCGGCCGGGGCGGTCGACGCACTTGTGCATGATCAGGCCGTTGAACGGCGCCTCCGCCGGATAGCCCCAGGCGCCCATCGCGGCGATGCCCCCCGCCTCGGGGGCATCGAAGTTGACGTCGAGGGCGACTCCCACGGTCTCCTCGAGGGACTTGGTGCCCTTCTCCGGCTTCACGTGCATCACGGCGTAGTCGTACGGGGCACCCTCGCCGTTGGTCGGGTCGCCCTGGGAGATCCACTCACCGGAGGTCGAGACCCAGTCGGCCCAGTAGACGCCGTACGGGGCGATCTCCTGAGGCTGCGCGTTCTCCATCTGCGCCGGGGACTTGCCCAGGTCGTTGTAGGCCGGGACGAAAGTGATGTTGCGGTACCAGCCGCCCTCCTTGCCCGCGTGCACACAGTGGCCCGCGGTCCACACCATGTTGGACTTGCCCGGGTTCTTCGGATCCTTCACCACGGTGGCGGAGCAGAACCCAGTCCCCCGGGGCGCGTCGAAGAACACCTTGCCGACCGGTGCGGCGTACTTGTGGTACGGCTTCTTCTCCGGCACGGCCTGGACGGACTCCGGCTCCGGGTCCGTGACGCCCTGGTCGCCCGCGATGTCACCGGCGGCCATCGTCCTCTGCGGAGACTTGGCCTCCTGCATCCGCTCGGGCTTCCACATGCCCTCGATCACCGGGTTGACGAAGTCCTTGGCCTCACGCAGCCACTTGTCCTTGTCCCAGTTCTTCCACTCGCCGTTCTTCCACTTGTCCAGGTCGACACCGTGCTCCTTGAGCTTGTCGGCCAGGTCCGCGGGAAGGGCGGCACCGCCGTTGTCCCCGGCGGAAGCGGATGCGGCGGGTTTGTCGCCCGCGTTGTTCTCGCTGGGGCCGCATGAGGTGGCCGTGAGCGAGAGGGCCGCGGCAAGGCCGGTGGCGGCCAGCAGCGGACGTATGGATCGCATGGAAACGAATCCCCCTGTGTGTAATGCCATGAACGTGTCACGTGCTCGGCACGCGAAAGGGCGGTCTTCCGGTGGACCGCCCGTGGTGTGCCCCTAACTCTAGGCCTGGGCGAACCACGGCAGTTGGCATGGGCCCGCCACCTGCACGGAGTCTCCACGTGCGGCGACGCGGGACGGTGACGGCGAACGCGAAGGGGCCTCCGGACTCGCTCCGAAGGCCCCTTCGCGTACTCCTGGCTCTGCCTCACCGGTCGGGTTTGCGGCCCTGGACCACGGCCACCGGCGGGCAGAAACCGGCTGAAGCAACCGGCACCGGGAACCGCCCTCGGCTTGCGGCCGTGGCTACCGGCCGGCGAACTTCTTGCTGACCGCGTCGTAGATGGCCTTGGCCTCCGCGCCCAGCCGCGGACCGGCCAGCCAGTCGTCACTGGCCGGGCCGATCGACGTGTTCGACACCAGCGCAGGCTTTCCGTCATGGCCCGCAGCGACCCAGCCGCCGCCGGACGAACCAGCGTTCATCGTGCAGCCGATGATGAACATCGTGGGCTGGTCCGCCTTGAGGGACAGCCGGCTCGGCTTGTCCTTGCACTGGAACATCCGCTCGCCGTTGAACGGGGGCGCCCCCGGGAAGCCCGTCAACGTCATGCTGTCGATCTTCGGCGCTGCCGGGGCGTTGAAGTTCACCGGAAGCGCCGAACCGACCGTCTCCTCCAGGGACTTGCCGGTGCCGCCCTTCTCCGGGGTCACGTGTATCACGGCGTAGTCGTACGGGGCACCCTCGCCGTCGGTCGGGCCGCCCTGGGAGATCCACTGCTCGGACGTCTGCGCCCAGTCGCCCCACCACACGCCGTAGGGAGCGATCTCTTCCTTCGAGTCGCTCTTGGTGCTGGTCTTGGCGCTGTTGTTGTACGACGGGACGAAGGTGATGTTGCGGTACCAGCCGCCCTCCTTGCCCGCGTGCACACAGTGGCCCGCGGTCCACACCAGGTTGGACTTGCCCGGGTTGGCCGGATCCTTCACCACGGTGGCGGAGCATTCCCCCGGGCCCTTGGGGGTGTCGAGGAACACCTTCCCGGCCTCGGCCGCGTTGGCGTGGTACGGCGCGCTCACAGCCTGGGCCTTGACCGGCTCCGGCTCCGGGTCGGTGACACCCTGGTCGCCGGAGATGTCCTCTTCCTCGACCGCCTTGTCGGGCTGCTCGGCCTCCCGCATCCGGTCCGGGTCCCAGAGGTCCTCGATGATCGGGTTGACGAAGTCCTTGGCCTCACGCAGCCACTTGTCCTTGTCCCAGTTCTTCCACTCGCCGTTTCGCCACTTGTCCAGGTCGATCCCGTGCTCCTTGAGCCGGTCCTTGAGATCGTCCGGGATCGTTATCTTGCCGTCGGTGCCCTGGCCGGCGACGGGCGCGCTGGGCTTGTCGCCCGCGTTGTCCTCGCTGGAGCCGCAGGCCGTGGCCGTCAGCGCGAGCGCCGCGGCGACCGCGGCCGCCGCGAACACCGGAGAGGTTCTGCGACGGGCGCTCCCCCCACGGCGCGCGGCGAAGGTCGGGCGATTGAGTCGCATGTCGTGATCCCCCTGGGACTTCATGAAATGACCTACGTACTGGATCGAACTGCTTGCACGCATCCGGCGATGCAGCCCGGTGCCGAAGTGCGGCCCCACTATGCCGGTGCCCATGGGGACGGTGTGCGTCAGGGCTGCGGTTCCCCGCCCCAACGATCTTCGGAATGACCGTGATCCCCCGCTTCCGGCGTCGTTGGTACGTACGGGGGACACAAGGTCAGCGTTCAGCCTCGCGGCGCGGCGGGCCAACGCCGTGCCGACGTGCGACGCAACTGTGACAGCAGGAGGACCAAGAGCCGTGGCCGTGACCGAATCTGCCCCGGTGGTGCAGCCCGCCGCGCACGAAGGGATCCTGCGGCGTCAGTCCCTCCGCGAATCCGCAGCGCGGACCTATGCGCGCTCGCTGCCCATCGTTCCCGTACGGGCCCGGGGTCTGACGATCGAGGGAGCGGACGGCCGCCGGTATCTCGACTGTCTGTCAGGCGCCGGGACCCTGGCCCTCGGCCACAACCATCCGGTGGTCCTGGAAGCGATCAGGAAGGTCCTCGATTCGGGTGCGCCGCTGCACGTCCTCGACCTCGCCACCCCGGTCAAGGACGCCTTCACCACCGAGCTGTTCGCCACGCTGCCGCGCCCGCTCGCCGAGAACGCCCGCATCCAGTTCTGCGGACCGGCCGGCACGGATGCGGTCGAAGCCGCCCTCAAACTCGTCCGCTCCGCGACCGGTCGCACCGGACTTCTCGCCTTCACCGGCGCCTACCACGGAATGACCGCGGGAGCCCTCGATGCCTCAGGCGGGGCCACCGACGTCCGTGTGACCCGACTGCCGTACCCGCAGAACTACCGCTGCCCCTTTGGCATCGGTGGGGAGCGCGGTGCCGAACTCGCCGCACGCTGGACCGAGAGCCTCCTGGACGACCCCAAGGGAGGCGTCCCCACTCCGGCCGGCCTCATCGTCGAACCGGTGCAGGGCGAGGGCGGAGTCATCCCGGCGCCCGACAATTGGCTGCGCCGGATGCGCGAGATCACCGCGTCCCGCTCCATCCCGCTGATCGCCGACGAGGTGCAGACCGGAGTCGGCCGCACCGGCGCGTTCTGGGCGGTCGAGCACAGCGGGATCGTCCCCGATGTGATGGTTCTGTCGAAGGCCATCGGCGGCTCCCTCCCTCTTGCTGTCATCGTCTACCGCTCGGATCTTGACGCCTGGGAACCGGGCGCCCACGCCGGTACGTTCCGAGGCAACCAGCTCGCCATGGCCGCCGGCGCGGCCACCCTCGCCTACGTCCGCGAGAACCACCTAGCCGAACGTGCCGCCACCCTCGGCGCCCGCATGCTCAGCCGTCTCCAGGGCCTCGCCACGACCCTCCGTTGCATCGGAGACGTACGCGGCCGTGGGCTCATGATCGGTGTGGAGCTCGTCGATCCCGACATCGGCGATCCGCACGCGGACGCCCCGCCGCCCGACTCCGCCCTCGCCGCCGCGGTGCAGCAGGAATGCCTGCGCCGCGGACTCATCGTCGAACTCGGCGGACGCCACGCGGGTGTTGTCCGCCTTCTCCCTCCACTCACCCTCACCGACGAGCAGGCCACCGCGGTCCTCGACCGCTTCGCCGACGCCCTCGCAGCGGCCGAACGCTCACCCCACCGCCGAAACGGCACCGGACCGTCTCACTGATGCCGGACGACACGCAAGGAAGTCCCCCGTGAACCCCACTTCCGCACCCGACGCCCCCGAGCCCGACGGCCGTCCCACCGCCGCCCACTACAGAGGTCAGAACGGGCCGGGCGCCCCCCTCACGGTCGAACAGGCGACGGTGCCGCGACAGCTGACGGGGTACCCCGGCGAACTGACCGCCCCCACACACGCTCCGTCCCCAGCCATGACCACCGTCCCCACAGCGGCCGCGTCCGGCGACGTGCCCGGAGCTGCGAAGCCCGACCCGATCGACCACCCCGACCCGATCGACCACGCCGAACCGCACGTTGCCGCGGATGCTGCCGCCGCTGAGAACCTGCTCCGCTGCTGGGTCCGGGAGAACGACCTCGCCCGGCCCAACGGGAAAACGCTCCGTATCCCGCTTGCTGCCAGTGGCACCGCGCTGCTCGTCCCCGTCCGCTACTGGTCCGCGGCCGGCTGGCACCGCTTCGGCACGCCGGCCCTGGAAGGCGCACCGGCCGAAGCCCCGGCGGCCGACGCCGTGACGATCGCCGCCCTCCTCACCCGCGAGCCGGGCAGCACGGGGCACGCGCCCGCCCACGCCAAGCCCAGTCACGCCGAGCCTCGTCACGCCGAGCCCAGTCAGGACGATCACGACCCGCGCCGGTCCGACGGAGCCGATCTCGTCGGCAGGGTCGCCGACTCGGTCCGGCGCACAGCCGACTTCATCACCGACCGCCGCAGGCGCCCCGCACCGGACCCGGAAGCCGACCTGTTCCTCACCGCCGAACAGTCACTGCTTCTGGGACATCCGCTCCACCCCACCCCCAAGAGCCGCGAAGGACTGTCGGAGGCCGAGGTCCGTCTCTACTCACCCGAGCTGTACGGCTCCTTTCCCCTCCACTGGATGGCCGTCGACCGGACCGTCCTGGCCACGGAATCGGCCTGGACCGAGGAAGGCCGCGTCCTCCCGGCCGATCAGCTCATTGCTCGTCTCGTCGGCAGCCTTCAACTCCCCTCCACCACAGTGCCGTTGCCGCTCCACCCCTGGCAGGCCCGTGAACTCGGACACCGTCCCGCGGTCGCTGCCCTGATCGACGCCGGGCTCCTCCACGATCTCGGCCCCAGTGGCGACCCATGGCACCCCACCTCATCGGTCCGCACCGTGCACCGGCCCGGCGCGCCCGTCATGCTCAAGCTCTCTCTCGGCGTACGCATCACCAACTCCCGTCGTGAAAACCTCCGCAAGGAACTCCACCGTGGTGTGGAGGTCCACCGTCTGCTCCGCAGTGGCCTGGCCCGGCAATGGCAGACCGCCCATCCCGGATTCGACATCGTCCGCGACCCCGCATGGCTCGCCGTCGACACCCCCGACGGCCGACCCGTGCCAGGACTCGACGTCATGCTCCGGCACAACCCGTTCAGCGCCGGGGACGACGCCGTCTGCATCGCGGGCCTCACCGCGCCCAGGCCCTGGCCCGGCCGTCCGCGTATGCACTCGCGCCTCGCCCAGATCGTGGGCCGACTCGCCACCCTCACCGGCCGGCCCGTCGGCGCGGTCTCCGCAGAGTGGTTCCTGCGCTACCTCGACCAGGTCGTGCGCCCGGTGCTCTGGCTGGACGGCACAGCAGGAGTCGCCCTCGAAGCCCACCAGCAGAACACTCTGGTGATTCTCGACCCCGATGGCTGGCCGGTCGGCGGCCGCTACCGCGACAACCAGGGCTACTACTTCCGCGAGTCCCACCGCGCCGCCCTCGAACGCCGGCTCCCCGGCATCGGCAGCGCCAGTGACACCTTCGTCTCCGACGCCGTCGCGGACGAACGCTTCGCCTACTACCTCGGCATCAACAACGTCCTCGGCCTCATCGGCGCCTTCGGTTCCCAGCGCCTCGCCGACGAGCGCGTCCTCATCGCCGCGTTCCGCCAGTTCCTCACCACGGCCGCCGGACTGGGCTCACCCCTGCCCGCGCAGCTGCTGGAGAACCCCACCCTGCGCTGCAAGGCCAATCTGCTGACCCGGCTCCACGGCCTCGATGAACTGGTCGGCCCGGTCGACACCCAATCCGTCTACGTCACGATCACCAATCCCCTCCACCCCTGAGAGACACACCGACCCTCTGCCCTGCTCCCGGCCCGCTCGGGCCCGACTCCGACCGTCCGAACTGCTGAGAGGAGAGCGCCACCCATGCCTCCCACCGACGCGAGCACCGACACGGGCCCCGGCGGAGGTGCCGAGGACACCCTGGATCTTCGGCTGCCCGACGAACTCATCGCACTGTTCGGACCGGACGAACCAGCCGGAGACCACGTGTCCACGGACAGGGCCTCCACGCCCGCACCCGTCGACCGTGCTGCCGCCAGTTCGGCGTTCCTCGGCGAGGACCTCCTCGATGCCCTCCCCGATTGGGGCGCGGCAACCACCCCCATCGGCTCCCTCCAGCTCGTCCCTGTCCGTATCGAGCGCGACCTCCAGCTGATCAGCCGCTGGATGAACGACCCTGCCGTCGCGGCTTTCTGGGAGCTGTCAGGATCGGAGTCGGTCACCGAAGCCCATCTGCACGCCCAGCTCACCGGCGACGGCCGCAGCGTCCCCTGCCTCGGTGTCCTCGGCGGCGTACCGATGAGCTACTTCGAGATCTACCGAGCCGACCTCGACCCGCTCGCACGCCACTACCCGGCCCGGCCCCACGACACCGGCATCCACCTCCTCATCGGAGGCGTCGCCGACCGCGGCCGCGGCGTCGGCACCACCGTGCTCCGGGCCGTGGCCGACCTCGTACTCGACCACCGTCCCCGCTGTGCACGCGTCGTCGCGGAACCCGACCTGCGCAACACCCCCTCCGTGTCCGCCTTCCTGAGCGCCGGCTTCCGCTTCTCCGCGGAAGTCGACCTTCCCGACAAGCGAGCCGCACTCATGGTCCGAGAGAGAGCGCTGAGCCATGTGCTGTGAACGACCCGCTGACTTACATACACCGCTCGACCCGCATCGGTTCCAATCGAGGAGTCCCCGTGCCGAAGTCCCCTGTCACCCCAGACTCCGACCAGCCCCCCGCCCTGCTCGCACCGGCCGGGCTGAGCTCGGAAACGTGGCACCGGGCAGCTCGCCGCCTCCTCGCCAAGATGATCGGTGAATTCGCCTACGAGGAGATCATCGAGCCCCTCCCGCAGGGCGGCGGCGACCGCTACGCGCTCCGCCTCGACGAAGGCGAGACCGTCACCTTCCGGGCCCGGCGCGGCGCGTACGGAAGCTGGCGCGTCACTCCTGACTCGATCGAAAGCGGTGGAGAGCCCTTCACCGATCCGCTGCGGTTCCTCGTCGACGCCCGCCGCTTCCTCGCACTCGACGGCGCCACGCTCGGCCACCTCGTGCGTGAACTGAACACGACACTGGTCGCCGACTGCAGGCTCGACCACACCGCCCTCTCCGTGGCCCGGCTCGCCGACCTCGACTACGCCGCGCTGGAAGGGCACCAGACCGGCCACCCCTGGCTCGTCCTCAACAAGGGCCGCCTCGGCTTCTCCGCCGGCGACGCCGCGCGCTGGACCCCGGAGGCGCGCACACCCGCCCGCCTTCCCTGGATCGCGGTCAGCACCGGCCTTGCCGCCTACCGCGGAGTTCCCGGGCTCGCGACCCCCGACCGCCTCTACGCCAGCGAACTCGACGCCACCGTCCGTGACACCTTCACCGCCGAGCTCCGCTCCCGCGGCCACGACCCCGGTGGCTATCTCTTTCTCCCCGTGCACCCATGGCAGTGGGACCACGTGCTGCTGTCCCTCTACGCACCCTCCATCGCCCGGGGCGAGATCGTCCCGCTGACCACCGACAGCGATCTCCGGCTGCCCCAGCAGTCCGTCCGTACCTTCCTCAACACCAGCCGCCCCGACCGGCACACCGTCAAGCTCCCACTCTCCGTCCTCAACACACTGGTCTGGCGCGGACTGCCCACCGAGCGCACCCTCGCGGCACCGGCCGTCACCGCGTGGGTCCACAGGCTGCGCGACGCCGACCCCTTCCTGCGCGACGAGTGCGGGGTGATCCTGCAAGGCGAGGTCGCATCCGTCACGGTCGAGCACCCGCACTACGACCGCCTTCCCGAGGTCCCGTACCAGTACAAGGAGCTCCTCGGGGCGATCTGGCGCGAACCGCTGCGGCTGCCGACAGGCGAGCGGGCCCGCACCCTCGCCTCGCTCCTGCACACCGACCCGGACGGGCGCGCGTTCACAGCGGAGCTGGTCCGGCGCTCCGGACTCGCCCCCGCCGCCTGGCTGCAGCACCTCTTCGCCGCGCTGCTGCCGCCCCTGCTGCACTTCCTCTACCGCTACGGCACGGTGTTCTCCCCTCACGGGGAGAACGCCATCGTCGTCTTCGACGACCACGACGTGCCCGTACGGCTCGCGATCAAGGACTTCGTCGACGACGTGAACGTCAGCGCCCAGCCGCTGCCCGAGCATGACACCATGCCCCAGGAGGTACGCGAGATCCTCCTCACCGAGGAACCCGACTTCCTCACCCAGTTCATCCACTCCGGTCTCTTCGTCGGCGTATTCCGCTACCTCGCCCCGCTGTGCGAGGAACAACTCGACGTGCCGGAGGACGTGTTCTGGTCGCTCGTACGGTCGGAGATCCTGCGCCACCAGGCCCGCTTCCCTGAGCTCAAGGACCGTTACGAGATGTTCGACCTGCTCACTCCGCGTATCGAGCGTCTCTGTCTGAACCGCAACCGGCTCCACCTCGACGGCTACCGCGACCGCTCCGAGCGCCCGCACGCCGCGGTCCACGGCACGGTCCTCAATCCGCTGAGCACCAGCTGATGGCCCTGTCCGAACCGGTATGTAATCGTGCTGTCAGTGGGGCCCCGTAGGGTGGACGGTCTATGACGAAGCCATCTCTCCCCGAGCTCCTCCACGCCGCGGTCAGCGCAGTCGGCGGGGTGGAGCGGCCTGGCCAGGTCACCATGGCCGAGTCCGTGGCCGCGGCCATCGACGACGGCTCCCACCTGCTCATCCAGGCCGGCACCGGCACCGGAAAGTCCCTCGGGTATCTGGTGCCCGCCCTGGCCCACGGAGAGCGTGTGGTAGTGGCCACGGCGACGCTCGCGCTGCAGCGCCAGCTCGTGGAGCGCGACCTTCCGCGGACGGTGGATGCGCTGCATCCGCTGCTGCGCCGCCGCCCGGAGTTCGCCATGCTCAAGGGGCGGTCGAACTATCTCTGTCTGCACCGCCTCCATGAGGGCGTCCCGCAGGAAGAGGAGGACGGCCTCTTCGACCCCTTCGAAGCCGCCGCGCCCACCAGCAAGCTGGGCCAGGACCTGCTCCGCATGCGCGACTGGGCGGACGAGACGGAGACCGGCGACCGCGACGACCTCACCCCGGGCGTCTCCGACCGTGCGTGGTCCCAGGTCTCCGTGTCCTCCCGGGAGTGCCTGGGCGCCGGCAAGTGTGCCTATGGCGCGGAGTGCTTCGCCGAGATGGCCAGGGAGCGCGCCAAGCTGTCGGACGTCGTGGTCACGAACCACGCCCTTCTCGCCATCGACGCGATCGAGGGCGCCCCGGTCCTGCCCCAGCACGAAGTGCTGATCGTCGACGAGGCCCATGAGCTCGTCTCCCGGGTCACCGGCGTCGCCACGGGAGAGCTCACCCCCGGCCAGGTCAACCGCGCGGTGCGCCGCGCATCCAAGCTGGTGAACGAGAAGGCCGCCGATCAGCTCCAGACGGCGGCCGAGGGATTCGAGCGGCTCATGGAGCTCGCGCTCCCGGGACGCCTCGAAGAGATCCCCGAAGACCTCGGGTACGCACTGATGGCGTTGCGTGACGCCGCCCGTACGGTCATCTCCGCGCTCGGTTCCACCCGCGACAAGTCCGTCCAGGACGAGGACGCCGTGCGCAAGCAGGCCCTTGCCTCGGTAGAGACCATCCACGACGTCGCCGAGCGGATCACCAACGGCTCCGAGTACGACGTCGTCTGGTACGAACGCCACGACCGCTTCGGGGCTTCCCTGCGGGTCGCACCGCTCTCCGTCTCGGGGCTGCTCCGCGAGAAACTCTTCGCCGACCGGTCGGTGGTTCTGACGTCCGCGACGCTCAGGCTCGGCGGTGACTTCAACGGCGTCGGCGCGTCGCTCGGGCTGGCTCCGGAGGGCACGGAAGGGGAGGACGTGCCTGTGTGGAAGGGCGTCGATGTCGGCTCGCCCTTCGACTACCCGAAGCAGGGCATCCTCTACGTCGCCAAGCATCTGGCCCGCCCCGCGCGCGACGGTGACCGGGACGACATGCTCGGCGAGCTCACCGAGCTGATCCAGGCAGCCGGCGGCCGCACGCTCGGTCTGTTCTCCTCGATGCGGGCCGCTCAGCTTGCGGCCGAGGAGCTGCGCTCCCGCATCCCGGAGTTCCCCATCCTGCTCCAGGGCGAGGAGACACTCGGCGAGCTGATCAAGAACTTTGCGGCTGACCCTCAGACCTGTTTGTTCGGCACGCTGTCGCTCTGGCAGGGCGTCGATGTGCCGGGCGCCAGCTGCCAGCTGGTCGTCATGGACAAGATCCCCTTCCCGCGCCCCGACGACCCACTGATGAGCGCCCGCCAGAAGGCCGTCGAGGACGCCGGGGGCAACGGCTTCATGGCCGTCGCTGCCACGCATGCGGCGCTGCTGATGGCACAGGGCGCGGGCCGTCTCGTACGGGCGACGGGGGACCGAGGTGTGGTCGCCGTACTGGATCAGCGATTGGCCACGGCCCGCTACGGCAGCTATCTGAAGGCGTCACTCCCCGACTTCTGGTACACGACGGACCGTAATCAGGTGCGCCGCTCGCTGGCGGCGATCGATGCCGCCGCAAAGGCCGACGGAAAGTAACAGGGCTCGGGCACGCCGTGGCACAACAGGGCCCCGGGACCGGCGCAGTGGGTCCCGGGGCCCGGTCAGAGCCGACGAGGTGTGCTCACACCCGCCGAAGCACCGCCACCACCTTGCCGAGGATCGTTGCCTCGTCACCAGGGATCGGCTGGTACGCGGCATTGTGGGGGAGCAGCCATACATGGCCGTCCTCCCGCTTGAAACGCTTGACCGTGGCCTCGCCGTCCAGCATCGCGGCGACGATGTCACCGTTCTCCGCGACCGGCTGGCGGCGGACCGTCACCCAGTCCCCGTCGCAGATCGCGGCCTCGATCATCGAGTCGCCGACGACCTTCAGAACGAACAGCTCTCCGTCGCCGACCAGCTGCCGGGGAAGGGGGAAGACGTCCTCGACCGACTCTTCCGCGAGGATCGGTCCACCGGCGGCGATCCGGCCGACCAGCGGCACATACGACGCGGCGGGCTTGCCGGTCGTGTCCGTCGGCTGAGTGCTCGGCTGGTCGGATCCACGCACCTCGTACGCACGCGGCCGGTGCGGGTCCCGGCGCAGGAACCCCTTGCGCTCCAGGGCCATCAGCTGGTGGGCGACGGACGAGGTGCTGGAAAGACCCACCGCCTGGCCGATCTCACGCATCGACGGCGGGTATCCCCTCCGCTGCACGGAGTCGCGGATCACCTCGATGACCCTCCGCTGCCGGTCCGTGAGGCCGGAGCTGTCGGCGCGGATCCCTGGTGGCCGGCCGGGCAGCGAGCGCGCAGGTCGTGAGGGCTCAGCCCCCTCCGGGGGCGTGGCTGCGTCATTCATGGCATGCACCGGCTCGAATCGGTTCTGGGAGCGGTCCTGGGCAGTGATGGTGGCACTGTCTGCGGTGGTGGTCACGTCGGCCCCTCTCGAGATGGTCTCCCTAGCTGGACAACGGTAGTTGCTTTCGAAAGGTTGCGCCAAACACACGTTCGAGTGAAAAATCGCAGATCACCTGACGCGTGTATGTGACTGGGTGTATAGGCAGGCTGCGGTCGGGTCGGCGATCCGGGCCATCACGGTAACCTTCACCGCCGGAGCGCGAAGCCGCGGGGGTGTACCCCCAGTGTGTCATCCAGGGCCCCGGAATCCGGGTAGCCGCGCCTCTCCCGTACCCTCGTGGCCGGCCGGGTGTGCCCGCACCGCGCGACACGCGCTGGGGCGCATCTTGGCGGCCGAACCCCAGATCTAGTGGTTGGATTGTCTCAGCCACCTAGAAGTTGTGGTCCCTGGTCCTTCAAGGCCGTGGCGATCGCCTATGCTTGGGGCTGCCGCGAGGGGGGCCTGATCGCCCCTGTCGGGGCTATTCAGTCGTGCTGTGAAGGAGGGTTGGGAGCCATGCACTGCCCCTTCTGCAGGCACCCGGACAGCCGTGTTGTCGACAGTCGGACCACCGACGACGGTACGTCGATCCGGCGTCGCCGCCAGTGCCCCGACTGCTCCCGTCGATTCACGACGGTGGAGACCGCCTCGCTGATGGTGATCAAGCGCAGCGGGGTGACCGAACCCTTCAGCCGTACCAAGGTCATCTCCGGCGTGCGGAAGGCATGCCAGGGGCGACCGGTCACCGAGGACGCTCTCGCTCAGCTCGGCCAGCGGGTCGAGGAGGCGGTGCGCGCCACCGGCAGCGCCGAGCTGACCACCCACGACGTGGGGCTGGCCATACTCGGCCCGTTGCAGGAGCTCGACCTCGTCGCGTACCTGCGCTTTGCGTCCGTGTACCGAGCGTTCGACTCGCTCGAAGACTTCGAGGCCGCCATCGCGGAGCTCCGCGATCAGCGGTCACCTGTAGAGGAGCGCGGGCCCGGCGGGGCCTCCGAGGTCCCCGTGCCCGCCACCGCCGCCGACTGATCGGCCGGGCCCGGCGAGGCCTGCTGATCGGCCATGGAGCGGCAAAGGACCTGCCACGGGCGCTGCGCGGCGCCTGCGGCATCAGACAAAGACTGTGCCCACGGGAAGATATGGGCACTTCAGGGCGTTTTTGCCCGTATATGGGAGGCGGCATGACAGAGACGACGAGCGGCCCGGCACGAGGCTCCCGAGCCAAGGGATCCAAGGCGGCCAAGGGCCTGCGCATCGAGCGTGTCCACACCACCCCCGGCGTGCACCCGTACGACGAGGTGGTCTGGGAGCGCCGTGACGTCGTCATGACCAACTGGCGCGACGGCTCGGTCAACTTCGAGCAGCGTGGCGTCGAGTTCCCCGACTTCTGGTCGGTGAACGCGGTCAACATCGTCACCAGCAAGTACTTCCGCGGTGCCGTGGGCACTCCGCAGCGCGAGACCGGTCTCAAGCAGCTCATCGACCGGATCGTGAAGACGTACCGCAAGGCCGGCGAGGACTACAGCTACTTCGCCTCGCCCGCTGACGCGGAGATCTTCGAGCACGAGCTGGCGTACGCCCTCCTGCACCAGATCTTCAGCTTCAACTCGCCGGTGTGGTTCAACGTCGGCACGCCCCAGCCGCAGCAGGTCTCCGCCTGCTTCATCCTGTCCGTCGACGACTCCATGGAGTCGATCCTCGACTGGTACAAGGAAGAGGGCATGATCTTCAAGGGCGGCTCCGGCGCCGGCCTGAACCTCTCCCGTATCCGCTCCTCCAAGGAGCTGCTGTCCTCCGGTGGCAACGCCTCCGGCCCGGTCTCCTTCATGCGCGGCGCCGACGCCTCCGCGGGAACGATCAAGTCCGGCGGTGCCACCCGCCGTGCCGCCAAGATGGTCATCCTCGACGTCGACCACCCGGACATCGAGGGCTTCATCGAGACCAAGGTCAAGGAGGAGGAGAAGATCCGCGCGCTGCGCGACGCGGGCTTCGACATGGACCTGGGCGGCGACGACATCACGTCCGTCCAGTACCAGAACGCCAACAACTCGGTCCGTGTGAACGACGAGTTCATGAAGGCCGTCGAGTCCGGTGGCAAGTTCGGCCTGCGCGCCCGCATGACCGGCGACGTCATCGAAGAGGTCGACGCCAAGTCCCTCTTCCGCAAGATGGCCGAGGCCGCCTGGGCCTGCGCCGACCCGGGCATCCAGTACGACGACACCATCAACCAGTGGCACACCTGCCCCGAGTCCGGCCGGATCAACGGCTCGAACCCGTGCAGCGAGTACATGCACCTGGACAACACGTCCTGCAACCTGGCCTCGCTGAACCTGATGAAGTTCCTCAAGGACGACGGCAAGGGCCACCAGTCCTTCGACGTCGAGCGCTTCGCCAAGGTCGTCGAGCTCGTCATCACGGCGATGGACATCTCCATCTGCTTCGCCGACTTCCCGACCCAGAAGATCGGTGAGAACACCCGCGCCTTCCGCCAGCTCGGCATCGGCTACGCCAACCTCGGCGCCCTGCTGATGGCGACCGGCCACGCGTACGACTCCGACGGCGGCCGCGCCCTGGCCGGCGCGATCACCTCGCTGATGACGGGTACGTCGTACCGGCGCTCCGCCGAGCTCGCCGCGGTCGTGGGCCCGTACGACGGCTACGCCCGCAACGCCGAGCCGCACAAGCGCGTCATGAAGCAGCACGCCGACGCCAACACCACGGCCGTCCGCATGGACGACCTGGACACGCCGATCTGGGCCGCCGCCACCGAGGCCTGGCAGGACGTGATCCGCCTCGGCGAGAAGAACGGTTTCCGCAACTCGCAGGCCTCCGTCATCGCCCCGACCGGCACCATCGGTCTCGCGATGTCCTGCGACACCACCGGCCTGGAGCCCGACCTCGCGCTGGTCAAGTTCAAGAAGCTGGTCGGCGGCGGCTCGATGCAGATCGTCAACGGCACCGTGCCGCAGGCACTGCGCCGTCTCGGCTACCAGCCGGAGCAGATCGAGGCGATCGTCGCCCACATCGCCGACCACGGCAATGTGATCGACGCGCCGGGCCTGAAGGCCGAGCACTACGAGGTCTTCGACTGCGCCATGGGCGAGCGCTCCATCTCCGCGATGGGCCATGTCCGGATGATGGCCGCGATCCAGCCGTGGATCTCCGGTGCCCTCTCCAAGACGGTCAACATGCCGGAGACGGCGACCGTCGAAGAGGTCGAGGAGATCTACTTCGAGGCGTGGAAGATGGGCGTCAAGGCGCTCGCGATCTACCGCGACAACTGCAAGGTCGGCCAGCCGCTCTCCGCCAAGAAGAAGGAGGTGGAGAAGGCCGAGATCACCGAGAAGGCCGAGGAGACCATCCGTACCGCGGTCGAGAAGGTCGTCGAGTACCGCCCGGTCCGCAAGCGCCTCCCGAAGGGCCGTCCCGGCATCACCACCTCCTTCACCGTCGGCGGCGCCGAGGGCTACATGACCGCCAACTCCTACCCGGACGACGGTCTCGGCGAGGTCTTCCTGAAGATGTCCAAGCAGGGCTCGACGCTCGCGGGCATGATGGACGCCTTCTCGATCGCCGTCTCGGTCGGTCTGCAGTACGGCGTGCCCCTGGAGACGTACGTCTCGAAGTTCACCAACATGCGCTTCGAGCCGGCCGGCATGACGGACGACCCGGACGTGCGGATGGCGCAGTCGATCGTCGACTACATCTTCCGCCGCCTGGCGCTGGACTTCCTGCCCTTCGAGACCCGCTCCGCGCTCGGCATCCACTCCGCGGAGGAGCGCCAGCGCCACCTGGAGACCGGTTCGTACGAGCAGTCCATCGACGAGTCCGAGGTGGACGTCGAGGGACTGGCGCAGTCGGCTCCGCGCCAGCAGGAGACGCTGAAGGCGGTCGCCCCGCCGAAGGCCGAGGTTCCGGCGCCGAAGCAGGCGCACACCTCTGCCGAGCTCGTCGAGATGCAGCTCGGCATCAGTGCGGACGCGCCACTGTGCTTCTCGTGCGGTACGAAGATGCAGCGGGCCGGCTCGTGCTACATCTGCGAGGGCTGCGGCTCGACCAGCGGCTGCAGCTGATTCCGAGCGCCGTCGGGGTCGAATCTCCTGGCGGCTGAGGTGAGGGGCGGGTACTGACCGATGGTCGGTACCCGCCCCTCACGCTTCGGTGTGGATGGCGTGAGCGCGGCGGAGCACCGCGACCGAGACTGTCGCTCAGGAGGACACGGTGCCCATCAGCTGGGCGAACTCGGCAGGGTCGGCGTCGAAACCACGGACGACCGTGTGCAGGCGCCACTCGCCGGTGTCACCCCGGGTGAACTCCGCGATCGTCGCGGCGGTGGCGTCCGGTACGCCCGAGAGGTCGTCGCTCGCCAGCTCGACGGGGCCCTCGAGTATCCGTACGCCGGTGTTCGTGATGTCGGAGAACCTCTTTTCCCCGGTGCGCTGCTGGATGACCACACCCACCACGACGCGCGTGTAGCCGTCGGCCAGGCGGTCGAGTTCCAGGGTCATGATCTCGTCCGAGCCGAAGCCCTGGCCGGTCTCGCTGTCCCTGTTGAGGGTGATGGTCCCGTCCGGTGACCGGCTGCCGAAGTGCACCAGGTACGCGGGTTTGCCGTGCGTCGCGTCTGCGGAATACGTCGCGGCGACGATGTCGAGATCATTGGCGGGAGCACCGATGGGGCTGGGGTCCCACTTGAGCGTCACCTGGACCTTCCGGAGCCCCTTGCTGAAACTGCTCACCCTGTTTCACCTTCCTCGTGGACGGCCGTTGCGGACGTCAACGCCCCCTGCGGGACACCATGTTGTCACGCGTGGAAGGCCGCACGGCGGAGAGTTTCGGCCGCCATGGTCAGTGCGGGATGCGCCGGGCGGGGCGCTGACGTACGACCTCATCGCGGAAGAGCTCAATGGCACTGCTGACCTGGCGCATCAACTGGGTGTGCTCGATTCTTTCGAGATAGAGACAGCGTCGAGCAATGCCCTCCAATTCAAAGGTGAAGTAGAGCGACATCAAGGGATTGATGAAGAGTTCGCTTCCGCGAGTACGTGAAGTGAACTGGACGTCTCCAAAAGCGCCTTGGACCGCGGCGGCTATGGATCCGTTGACGATGCTCGGCTGGTCAGGAGTGTGCTCCTGGGCGTGAGCCACGGCGTCGACGAAGAGGGCACCCTCCCGGGTCGTACGGGAGACCGAGAAGCTGCCCAGATACGCGCCGTCACGCTCCAGGGCCGCGATGTTCTCCAGAACGAGGCCGTGGCTCACTCCGTGGTACGCGTCGACACCGAAGCCGAGCGAGAGGACCAGACGCTCGGGTACGTCGAGTCCATACAGAGCGGCCACGCTGGTGAGATCCTCCTCCGGCGTGCCGAGCCCTGATTCGTCACCGCGCATGAGGATGTCGGTACCACCGTCGACCAGGACGACCGCGTCGATCTCGTACCGCTCGATCAGTGCCCGGTAGGCAGCGCGCAGCGGCTGTACTCCGACGCGGGCGAAGGCGTGGACGGTGCTGGGGTAGCCGTGCCGATCGAGCCACTGGGCGAGGGTGCGCTCGGGGAAATAGCTCTGGTGGAGCGACGTCGTGGGCTCGACGGTCGCTACATCGGGGGCGAGCCAGGAGTCGAGCGGCAGCCCTTCGACCGAGCTGAACGACAGATTGGCGAGGTGCACGTCCTTGCCCTGATGGAGCAGCGAGAGCGCCACCGGCAGGCCGGCGTAGATGTCGAAGCCGCCTCCGGCGCCCGCGATGAGGATGCGCTCGGCGGACTCCAGGCGCGCGAAAAGGGGGTTCAGATGCAACGGGGTCACGTGATCATTCTGGGCGGAACAGCGGCACAGGGGGTGTCGCCTTCAGCCGGAGCGTGACCAAGGCCACGTTCCGGGCCGTACGATGGCGCGGTGCTGGTCAAGTGGATTCGCTGCACTGTCGTGGACCGTCGAGGGTTCGAGCGGGGGCAGCGGAAGTGGGCGGGGCTGCTGGGTGAGCCGGGATTCCGGGGGCAGGGCGGAGGGTGGAGCCGCGGGCGGCCCGATGTCGCCCATGTCTTCGCGTTCTGGGAGACCCGCGCGTTCTACGACTCGTTCATGGCGCGATCGCACGACCGCCTGGCGTCCGCGCAGTCGGGCACGTACAAGGACACGCAGGCCAAGCTCTTCGACCATCGCTTCGATGTGAAGACCGGCTTCGAACCGCGCTTCACCGATGCCGATGTCGTGCGCGTCGCGCACTGCAAGGTGCACGCACACAGGGTCGAGCACTTCTCCCTGATGCAGGAGAAGGTGTGGAACCCGGCCATGGCGGGGTCGCCGGGAATGGTCCGCGGACTCTTCGGCGAAGCCCCCGGGAACGAGTTCCTGGTGCTGTCGATGTGGCAGTCGGCCGCGGAGCACGGCAAGTACCGCGTGGAGCGGGTGGAACGGCTGTCCCTGCGTGCGCAGACCGAGGCGGATGTCGCCGCGCTGGCGGGGGACGTCGTGGAGCTCGAGCCTTCCTGGACAGTGTGATCGCGTGCGGTCGGAGGGCGCGAATCCGACTGCTGAACCGTTCCTCTCGCAGGGTCCGTTTCCCACCGGACGCATACACCGGGACCGTTGCACCAGATGGATAAGCCTGGATGGATACGCCGGATGGAGTCCGGGTGGCTGCCCGGCCGATCGCGGCCCGATCTAGGGTTTGTCCTATGGCACGACCGCGGCGCATCGTCCTTGTCCGACATGGAGAGTCCGAGGGCAATGCCGACGACTCGGTGTACGAACGTGAGCCCGACCATGCGCTGAGACTCACCGAGCGAGGCCGGCGCCAGTCCGAGGCGACGGGGGAACGACTGCGTGAGCTGTTCGGGCGGGAGCGGGTCAGTGTCTACGTGTCCCCCTACCGGCGCACCCATCAGACGTTCCAGGCGTTCCGTCTCGACCCGGAGCTCGTCCGGGTCAGGGAGGAGCCGCGACTGCGCGAGCAGGACTGGGGGAACTGGCAGGACAGGGAGGACGTCCGCCTGCAGAAAACGTACCGCGATGCTTACGGGCACTTCTTCTACCGGTTCGCACAGGGCGAATCCGGTGCCGATGTGTACGACCGGGTGGGTGCGTTCCTGGAGAGTCTCTACCGGAGCTTCGAGGCGCCCGACCATCCGCCCAACGTCCTGCTCGTCACCCACGGACTGACCATGCGGCTGTTCTGCATGCGCTGGTTCCACTGGTCGGTGGCCGAATTCGAGTCGCTCTCGAACCCGGACAACGCCGAGACGAGGACGCTGCAGCTCGGTGAGGACGGGCGGTACACGCTGGACAGGCCCTTCGAGTCCTGGCGCACACCCGAGTCGTACGGGATCACCGGATAGAGTGGCGGTGCGATGACCGCTGATTCCTCTCTCGACCGGCGCTTCGACCGCGCCCTGGCCAGCCTGCGCGGGCTGTCCGTGGGAGACGCCTTGGGCTCCCAGTTCTTCGTACCCTCGAACCTTCCGCTGCTGAAGCGGCGCGAGCTGCCGCCCGGACCCTGGCAGTGGACCGACGACACGGAGATGGCCTGCTCCGTGCTGGCCGTGCTCGCCGGGCACGGCAGGATCGACCAGGACGTGCTCGCCCGCTCCTTCGCCGATCACCACGACTTCGACCGCGGCTACGGGCCCGCGGTGAACCGGATGCTCCGGCTGATCCGCGAGGGCGGCGACTGGCGAGAACTCGCCTCGGCGTTGTTCAACGGACAGGGGTCGTGGGGTAATGGTGCCGCGATGCGCATCGCCCCGCTCGGGGCCTGGTACGCCGACGACCCCGAGCAGGCGACGCACCAGGCCGAGATCTCCTCCTACACCACGCACCAGCACCGCGAGGCCGTGGTGGGCAGCATGGCCGTCGCGGCGGCCGCGGCGCTCGTCGCCTCCCCGGCGGGACCGCCCGCGCCCGCCGAGCTGCTCGACGGGGTGATCGCGCTCGTTCCTCGCAGCGCGGTGGGGGCCGGGCTGCGCCGCGCACGCGACATGCTCGACTACGGCGACGCAGGGACGGTCGCTGCGGTGCTCGGCAGCGGCCGCCGCACGAGCGCACACGACACCGTGCCGTTCGCGCTCTGGTCCGCCGCCCGGGCGCTCGGCGACTTTGAGCAGGCGTTCTGGACGACCGCGCAGGTAGGTGGTGACGTCGACACCACCTGCGCGATCACCGGAGGAGTGGTCGCGTCGGCCGAGGCCGGGGCTCCGCCTGCGGCATGGCTGGATCGGACCGAGGCTCTCCCCGGCTGGCTGCCTGCCCATGTCGGCTGAGCGCAGTCTGAGCATCGTGTGAAACGGGATCCACTGTCACGGTCCTGCTACAGCGCGATCGTGACCACGCGCGCCGCTTTGCGGGGGGGCTACCCTTTCGGCCACGCCGCCGCGTTGATCATGACGGGTGTGCGCCGACGAGACACCGGGGCGTGCGTGCCGACGCGCGGCCGCACAAGGGCCCGGTTGGAGGGGGTCCCGTGTCAGACATACCGTCCGCACCACAACCACCGCAGGCCGACGGGCCGGACCCGGAGGACCGGCCCGGCCGCGAGCCGCGCGGCCGGGACCGGGATCCTCTCGACCGGGGCCCGGACGAGGGCCGGCGCCGGATACCCGATCAGAGCGGGCACGAGGACGAAGGCCTGACGCACGAGCAGGCGAGCGCCGACGCACGGACCACGGCCTCGTCCGCGCCGGCTCAGGGGCGGAGCGCCGGTCCAGGGCCAGGGCACGCGCCGGGGCACGGGCACGGGCGCGCGTACGCTGCCACTCACGGGCCGACGCCGCAGTGGCACCAGCACGAGCAGCCGTGGCGTCCGCCGGCCCAGCCGCCCGAACCGTGGCTGGCCCACATACGGCCGGGCCCACCGGTCGGCGTGCGCGTCGAGACGCTCTGGTGTGCTCTCGCCACCGCGCTGCTCAGTGCCTGGCTGCTGGGTGACGGTCTCGGGGTGAACCTGCTGATCGTGGCCGTGCCGGCCACGCTCGCCGCCTTCTTCGCCGCCCGTTCCGCGGGTCGTCGGCTCCGTCCCTGGACGGCGCTCTGGGCGGTGGGCGGCCTTGCGCTGCTGGTCGTTCCCGCAGTGCGCGACGCCGGCTGGCCCACCTTCCTCGCCGTTGTCTCCGCCCTGGCGCTCGGCTCCCTCGCACTGCACGGAGGCCGCACCTGGCCAGGGGTCGTCTTCGGCTCGATCGGTCTGCTCGACGCACTCGTCACCGGTCCCGTCTGGGGCTGGCGCGGGCTGCGGGAGCGGGCTGACGGTTCGCGCGGCCGCTGGGGGCCTGCCCTCCGCACGATCGCCGTGGCAGCGGTCCTGCTCGTCGTGTTCGGCGCGCTGTTCGCCGGAGCGGACGCGGCTTTCGCCGATCTGCTCGGCGCACTGACGCCCGATATCTCTGCCGTCGACAGCCCCTGGCGCTTCCTCCTGTTCCTCATCGGGCTCGCCGGTTCCCTCGCCGCAGCGCGTACCGCCGCCGCCCCGCTCCGCTGGGACCGACTCAGCCTGAGCCCCGGCAAGGCCAGGGGACGGGCCGAGTGGGCCCTTCCCCTGATCGTCCTCAATCTGCTCTTCGCCGCATTCATCGCCGTCCAGCTCGCCGTGCTCTTCGGCGGATACGACAAGGTGCTGCGCGAGACAGGACTGACCTATGCCGAGTACGCACGTCAGGGCTTCTGGCAGCTGCTCTGGGCCACACTGCTCACGCTTGTCGTCATCGGCCTCGCCCTGCGCTGGGCGCCACGCGACGGAGCCCGGGACCGAACCCTCGTGCGGGCGGTACTCGGCACGCTCTGTGTGCTCACGTTGGTCGTGGTGGCGTCCGCGCTGCGCAGGATGGACCTGTACGTCGACGCGTACGGGCTGACGCGGCTGCGTGTCTTCGTCGGTGCGATGGAGCTGTGGCTGGGCCTGGTGATCGTACTGATCATCGTCGCGGGGGCCTACGGGAGCCGTTGGCTGCCGCGCGCCGTCGCGGCCAGTGCCGCAGCCGCCGTGCTCACCTTCGGCCTGGCATCACCCGACGCCCTGGTCGCGGAGCGGAACGTACAGCGCTACGAGAGGACGGGAAAGATCGACGTCGACTATCTGCGGGACCTGTCGGCGGATGCCGTCCCCGCCCTGGACGGGCTGCCGGAGCCGCTGCGCTCCTGCGCGCTGAAGACCATCGCGCGCGACCTCGAGGATGCGGACGAGCCGTGGTACGCCTCCAGTTGGGGCCGGACGCGTGCCCGGTCGATCCTGGAGAAGCAGCCCGCCGGGGCCGGCGCCCGCTCGTGCGCGGAGGACGGCCCGTACGGCGAGGTGCGCGACGAGTACGACGAGGACTCAGAGTTCGACGAGTACGACCCGGGCACCGGCATGGACTGATGGCCTGAGCAGAGC
>NZ_JBSGZO010000052.1:0-31414 GCF_053611045.1 Streptomyces sp. NPDC054841
GCCATGTTTCACGTGAAACATGGCGCCCGTTTCAGGGTCAGCGCTGAGTCGCCCACCAGTCCTTGAGGGCCGCGACGGCATCGTCGTGCCCCATCGGCCCGTTCTCCAGTCGCAGCTCCAGTAGGAATGCGTATGCCTTGCCGATCACCGGGCCGGGGCCGATACCCAGGATCTCCATAATCTGGTTCCCGTCCAGGTCCGGCCGGATCGAATCCAGCTCCTCCTGCTCCTTGAGCTGGGCGATGCGCTCCTCGAGCCCGTCATAGGCACGCGACAGCGCGCTCGCCTTCCGCTTGTTCCGCGTGGTGCAGTCCGAGCGGGTCAGCTTGTGCAGTCGCTCCAGCTGAGGGCCGGCGTCCCGCACGTACCGACGCACCGCCGAGTCGGTCCACTCGCCGGTGCCGTATCCGTGGAAACGCAGATGCAGCTCCACCAGGCGGGCGATGTCCTTGACCAAGTCGTTGGAGTACTTGAGCGCCGTCAGCCGCTTCTTGGTCATCTTGGCGCCCACCACCTCGTGATGATGGAACGAGACCCGGCCGTCCGTCTCGAACCGCCGCGTCCTCGGCTTACCGATGTCGTGAAGGAGCGCAGAGAGGCGGAGCACGAGATCCGGTCCGTTCTCCTCCAGGTCGATGGCCTGTTCCAACACGGTCAGTGAGTGCTCGTACACGTCCTTGTGCCGGTGGTGTTCATCACTCTCCAGTCGGAGAGCCGGCAGTTCGGGGATGAAGTGTCCAGCGAGACCGGTGTCGACCAGCAGCGCCAGCCCCTTCCGGGGGTGCGGGGAGAGGATGAGCTTGTTGAACTCATCACGGATCCGCTCCGTGGAGACGATCTCGATCCGCTCGGCCATCTCCTTCATGGCAGTGATGACCTCGGGGGCCACCTCGAAGTCCAGCTGAGCGGCGAAGCGCGCGGCCCGGAGCATGCGCAGCGGGTCGTCGGAGAACGAGTCCTCGGGGGTGCCAGGGGTACGCAGAACGCTCGTCGCGAGATCCTCCAGACCGCCGTGCGGGTCGATGAACTCCTTCTCCGGCAGCGCTACGGCCATCGCGTTCACGGTGAAGTCGCGACGGACGAGATCTTCCTCGATGGAGTCGCCGTAGGACACCTCAGGCTTGCGGGAGGTCCGGTCGTACGCCTCGGAGCGATAGGTCGTGACCTCGATCTGAAAGCGCTGCAGGGAGTCTCCGACGCGGGCGTCCTTCTGACACCCAACCGTGCCGAACGCGATCCCGACCTCCCACACAGAGTCAGCCCACGGCCGGACGATCTTCAGAACGTCCTCGGGGCGGGCATCAGTGGTGAAGTCGAGATCGTTGCCGAGCCGGCCGAGCAGCGCGTCCCGCACCGAGCCGCCGACCAGCGCGAGGCTGAACCCGGCCTGCTGGAATCGGCGGGCGAGGTCATCGGCGACAGGGGACACACGCAGCAGCTCGCTCACAGCGCGGCGCTGCACCTGGCTCAGTTCGGTGAGGTTGTCTTCGTTGGCGTTCGGCACAACAGAAAAGAGTACGTGCCCGCGCGCACGCGAGCTTCCCTGTTTCCCTCGTACTCCGGCCACTCTTCCGATCATGTG
Organism: Streptomyces sp. NPDC054841; assembly: GCF_053611045.1. Classification (NCBI taxonomy): domain Bacteria; kingdom Bacillati; phylum Actinomycetota; class Actinomycetes; order Kitasatosporales; family Streptomycetaceae; genus Streptomyces; species Streptomyces sp. NPDC054841. The sequence goes on from NZ_JBSGZO010000052.1 coordinate 1,583, forward strand.
GAGCAGTCCCCAGCACTTCGTCACAGCGCACCTCGTTACCATTCGTGGACGCACCTAGCGACACCCACCAACGGCAACAGACGACGAGGGACGGACGAGCGCGTGGCCGAGGCGGCAGAATTCCAGGGGATGGGTCTTTCTCCTGCCCGCCGGTGGCTGCGGCGCACAGCCGCCCTCCTCGCGGGAACTCCACTGCTCGCCGGTCTGCTGTACGTACCGGCGGCGCCGGCCGCGTACGCGGCAACGGACGGTAGCGAAACCCACACCGTCGATGTGGCATTGAACGACCTGTCACCCAGCGCCCCTGTGAAAGACGACACGCTCACCATCACGGGCACCGTGACGAACAAGGGCAAGGAACCGGTCACGGACGCGGAGGTCGATCTGCGCGTCGGACCGCGCATGGCGGACCGGCCGGAGATCGACGAGGCGTCCGCGCGTACCAGCTACTCGCCGGAAAGCGACGCCGAGGAGCTCGGCGGCCCGTACACCGTCAGGTTCGCCCGGCTGGCTTCGGGCATCAGCCAGGAATTCAAGCTGACCGTCCCGGTCAGCAAGCTCGAGCTCGATGAGGCGGGCGTGTACCAGCTCGGTGTCTCCCTCTCCGGACAGACCCGGAGCCAGCCGCGCGAGCGGGTGCTGGGCATCGAGCGGACGTTCCTCCCGTGGCAGCCGGAGGCCACCGGCAAGAGGACCCAGCTCACCTTCCTCTGGCCGCTCATCTCGACGACACATCTGTCGGCGGAGACCGGCTCGGACGAGCAGCAGACCCCGGTCTTCGAGAACGACACCCTGGCCACTGAGCTCGCCCCGGGAGGCCGGCTCGAGCAGCTCGTCTCCCTCGGCAGTCAGCTGCCCGTGACATGGGTCATCGACCCGGACCTGCTGGCCACGGTCGACGCGATGACCCGGAACTACCAGATCAAGAACGGTCAGGGCGCCACGACCCCCGGCCGGAACCAGGCCGTGGCCAAGAAGTGGCTGAGCACTCTCGAAGAGGCGGTCCAGGGCCGCAAGGTCGTCGCCCTGCCGTTCGGCGACCCCGACCTGGCCTCCCTCGCACACCGTGGAAAGGACGTTTCCGGGTCCCTCAGCCATCTGCAGCCCGCCACAGCGGTGGCCGAGTCGACCGTTGAGACGATCCTCCATGTGAAGCCGTCCATCGACTTTGCCTGGCCGGTGGAGGGCGCGATCGACCCGTCGATCGTCGATGTCGCGACCTCGGCCGGAGCACACAAGATCATCGCCCGAAGCGACAGTCTCCGCGAGACCGGCTCGGTGTCCTACACGCCCTCCGCGGCGCGGCCCATCGGCGGCGGCACGACGGCGGTCGTGGCGGACGGACGGCTCTCCACCGCGTTCTACGGGGACATGAGCAAGGCGGGGACCTCGACCCAGGCGGTCCAGGAGTTCCTGGCCCAAACGCAGGCTCTGACCCTTCAGGCGCCAGAGGCGCAGCGCAGCATCGTGGTCGCCCCGCAGCGAACGCCGACGTCCGCCCAGGCACAGACGATGGCGAAGGCGCTGCAAGGCCTCGCCGGCGAGCGCTGGACCCAGCCACTGGACCTGATCGCGGCTGCGTCGGCCAAGCCCGACCCCGACGCCACCACCCAGGTTCCGGCCTCCTCGCAGTATCCGAAGAAGCTCCGTACGCGGGAGCTGCCGGTGCGGACCTTCCAGGACATCAAGTCCACCCAGGAGACCCTCGACAACTTCAAGGTCATCCTCACGTCCCCGGACCGGGTGGTGACCCCGTTCGGCAATGCGATCAACCGGGAGATGTCCACGTCCTGGCGCGGCAAGGCTGCACCGGCCGCCCAGTACCGCAGCGGGGTGCAGAGGTATCTCAAGAACCTCACCACTGAGGTGCGGCTGATCCAGAAGTCGGCGCTGACGCTGTCGGGCCGCAGCGCCACGATCCCCGTGACCGTGCAGAACAAGCTGGTCCAGGGGGTCGACAACCTCGTCCTCAGGATCAAGTCCTCGAACCCCACACGCCTCAAGCTGGACGACAGCACCGTGATCGCCGAGCAGCCGGTCAAGATCGACGGCGGGCACAGCCAGTCGGTGAAGTTCGCCGCCGCGGCCAACGCCAACGGACCGGTGCAGGTGACGGCGCAGCTCTACACCGGGGACGGCAAGCTGTACGGCGGCCCCATGACCTTCACCGTCAAGGTCTCCGAGATCACCCCGACTGTGATGCTCGTCATCGCCGGCGGCGTGCTGCTCCTCGTCCTCGCAGGCGTAAGGATGTACACCCAGCGCAAGCGCGCGGCGCGCGATGCCGCCGCGGACGCCCAACCGGCCGAAGAGGGCCCAGCGGGTGGAGAGGGCGACGACCCGGAGCAGCCGAGTGACCTGACACCGGACACCGGACCGGAAAGCGCCGACCCGTCGAGCACGGGTGAGAAAGTGGACCGTTGAGCGATGTCGTGGCCGGCCGGCCGGGGACGATGAGGTGGGGTAACCATGAACGCGCCGTACGACGGTGACCGCGGGCAGGGCGCAGGGAGCACTGCGCCCTCCCCGGGCGCTCAGTACCCCCCACCCGGTCCCCAGCCGGCGGAGCCTGCGGCGGGCCAGGTGCCACCGCCGTCGCCCGAGCCCACGCCGGACCCGTATGTGCAGGATGCGTACGCGCACGATCCCTATCGGGCACAGGACCTCTCCGCCCAGGACCCGGTGTCGGAGGCGCTCTATGACCGCGCCGCCCATCCTCCGCCGCCGTCCGCCGGCTTCCAGCGGCCACAGCCGATGTACCAGCAGCCGCCGGCTCAGCAGCATGCGCCGGACCCCCGGATCTGGGCCCAGACACCGCCACCCGAGCCGGACGGTCCGTCGCGTCGTCTGCCGTACGGGGACGACGCCGGGACTGTCCAGTTCACCGGCGTCGACGATCTCGTGACACGGGCCGGCGAGGAGAAGCCCGAGCCGGACGCGTTCGCGCACCTCTACCGGGACCAGCAGGTCGCGGGCCAGTCGGCGGCCACTCCCAGTGCGGAAGCGGACCCCGCCCCCGCACCCGCCCCAGCGCCGTCACCTGCGCCCACACCCAAGAAGTCGGGCGGCAGGGCGTCAGGGCTGCTCAAGTCCAGCGCCGTGATGGCTGCGGGCACCCTGGTGTCGCGGCTCACAGGCTTCGTTCGCAGCCTGGTGATCACCGGCGCCCTGGGGGCCGCGCTGCTCGGTGACGCTTTCACCGTCGCCTACACCCTCCCGACAATGATCTACATCCTCACGGTGGGCGGCGGCCTCAACTCCGTCTTCGTTCCACAGCTCGTGCGGGCCATGAAGAACGACGAGGACGGCGGCGAGGCCTACGCCAACCGGCTGCTGACCCTCGTCATGGTCGCGCTCGGCGCGATCGTTGCCATCGCCGTGTTCGCAGCGCCGCTGCTGATCGCAGCCCTGTCACCCACGATCGCCGGCAACCCCCCAGCGAACAGCGTCGCCGTCACCTTCGCCCGCTACTGCCTTCCCACGATCTTCTTCATGGGTGTGCATGTGGTCATGGGCCAGATCCTCAATGCCCGCGGAAAGTTCGGCGCGATGATGTGGACCCCGGTCCTCAACAACATCGTCATGATCTTCACCTTCGGGATGTTCATCTGGGTCTACGGCACGTCCGCCGAGTCCCAGATGAGCGTGCAGACGATTCCGCCCGAGGGCGTGCGCCTGCTGGGCATCGGCACCCTGCTGGGCCTGACCGTCCAAGCCCTCGCGATGATCCCCTATCTCCGCGAGACCGGCTTCCGCTTCCGTCCCCGCTTCGACTGGAAGGGCCACGGGCTGGGGAAGACCGTCAAGCTCGCCAAATGGACCGTTCTGTTCGTCCTCGCCAACCAGGCAGGCGTGGTCGTGGTCACCCAGCTCTCCACCGCCGCCGGTGATGCGTCGGGCAAGGACGGGGCGGGCTTCCTCGCCTACTCCAATGCCCAGCTCATCTGGGGCATGCCGCAGGCGATCATCACGGTGTCGGTCATGGCGGCTCTGTTGCCACGACTCTCCCGGGCCGCACATGACGGGGACCCGGGCGCCGTCCGTGACGACATCTCGCAGGGACTGCGGAACTCGGCCGTCGCGATTGTCCCGGTCGCCTTCTCGTTCCTGGCGCTGGGCGTGCCGATGTGCACCCTGCTCTACGCGTCCGCCGGTACGGAAGCTGCCAGGTCCATGGGCTTCATCCTGATGGCCTTCGGTCTCGGTCTTATTCCGTACTCGGTGCAGTACGTCGTTCTCCGTGGCTTCTACGCCTACGAGGACACCCGCACGCCCTTCTACAACACGGTCATCGTGGCCGCCGTGAACGCGGCAGCGTCGGCCGCCTGCTACTTCGTCCTCCCGGCGCAGTGGGCCGTGGTGGGTATGGCCGCCTCGTACGGTCTCGCCTACGCCGTCGGCGTCGGGATCGCCTGGCGCCGGCTGCGCAACCGGCTGGGCGGTGACCTCGACGGCTCCCATGTGGTGCGGACCTACGCACGGTTGTGCCTGGCCTCCGTCCCCGCTGCGGTAGCCGGCGGAGCGGTGGGCTTCTTCGTACTCAAGGCCCTCGGCGAGGGCGCGCTCGGCTCGCTCGTCGCACTCGCCGCCGGCGGAGTGGTCCTGCTTGTCATCTTCTTCGTCGCGGCGAAGAAGATGAGGATCGAGGAGCTCAACGCCCTGGTCGGCATGGTCCGCGGGCGACTCGGGCGCTAGCAGCGCTCGTTCGCGCACAACCATCGTCCGCCGCCGTGTGTCGTGCATAGCGGCGGACTGTGGGCACAATTGGCATGGCTGTTGGATATGGCGCAACGGATGGGGAGGCAGGGAACGACGGTGGCGGAACGTAGCACGGCTGCCGTCGACGTGGCCGACAACAGCGGTGATGACCCGCTGACCGCCCAGGCGGAGAAGGCCGCGGCCGACGGGGTGGCGGAAGCCGACGACACGGCAGAGAAGAACGCTCAGGACACAAGCACTGAGCAAAAGAGCGGCGAGCAGCCTCCTATGGCGGCGCCCGAACTGCACAGCGGTCACAAACTCGCCAGACGCTACCGACTCGAGGAGTGCGTCACCCGTCTGGACGGTTTCAGCAGCTGGCGTGCAGTCGACGAAAAACTGCGCCGCGCTGTCGGCGTCCATATCCTTCCCGCCGATCATCCGCGGGCCCGGTCCGTGCTCGCGGCGGCCCGCTCCTCAGCTCTCCTGGGCGACCCCCGGTTCGTACAGGTGCTGGACGCCGTCGAGGAGAACGACCTCGTCTATGTCGTGCATGAGTGGCTGCCGGACGCCGTAGAGCTCACCGCGCTCCTCGCCTCAGGGCCGATGGAGGCCCATGACGCGTTCCAGCTCGTGAGCCAGGTCTCTCAGGCAATGGCCGCGGCGCACCGGGAGGGCCTCGCCCACCTCCGGCTCACGCCGGGCGCCGTGCTCCGCAGTTCGACCGGGCAGTACCGGATCCGCGGGCTCGCCGTGAACGCCGCCCTGCGTGGCATCAGTGCCGAGCGTCCGCAGCGCACGGACACCGAGGCCATCGGGGCGCTGCTCTACGCCGCGCTGACCCAGCGCTGGCCGTACGAGAACGATGCCTACGGCCTCTCCGGGCTCCCCAAGGGCGTTGGGCTCATCGCCCCCGACCAGGTGCGGGCAGGCGTTCACCGCGGGCTGTCCGAGCTCGCCATGCGCGCCCTGGTCAACGACGGCGCCACCGCGTCCCGCCAGGAGCCGCCCTGCACCACCCCGGACGAGCTCGCCAAGGCAGTCGCGGCGATGCCCCGTATCCGGCCGCCGGAGCCCTCGTTCACGGCCCCGCCCGAGTATCAGCGCACCACGTACCAGCAAGGCACCTACGGACGGCCCTCGGCACACGCCGGGACCGCCGCCACTCAGCCTGTGGCGGCGCCGCCCGCGCCGCTGGAGAGCCGCACCGGCAAGGCCCTCAAGTGGGCCGTGTCCGCGCTGCTCATCGCCGCGCTGGGACTGGGCAGCTGGCAGGTCGCCGACAAGCTCCTGGACGACGACAAGGCCTCCAAAGACCCCGGAACCTCCCAGACGACGGACAACGACGGGGACGACAAGCCGAGGCAGCCGGTACCACTGACCGTCCAGGACGCCAAGGAGTACGCCCCGGACGGCAATCCGCAGAATGCGGAGGACGTCAGCAAGACCTACGACGACGACAGCTCCTCGTACTGGCGCAGCAAGAGCTACGTCGGCGGTCCCGTTCTGGCGCCGTTCAAGCAAGGCGTGGGCATCGTCTACGACCTTGGCGCCGAGAGGGACATCGCGACTGCCTCGATAGCTCTCCACTACAAAGGCAAACACACCGCCATCACGCTCTATGCGACGGATTCGCCGACGCCGGCCGGCTCGGTCGACTCCATGAAGAAGATCGCAACCGGACAGACCGAGGGCAATTCGCTGAAGCTCACGGCTGAGAAGCCGGTGAAGAGCCGCTACGTGGTGATGTGGATGACTGCCATGCCGTTCTCGCCGCAGGACGAGTTCAGCAACCCGGGCCACAAGCAAGGCATCACGGACATAAAGTTCTCCAGCTGACATCAGAGCGAGACGTGGGGAGGGGGCTCACCGTTGAACGACGCGACGCTTGGCGACACAAGCGACCAGGAACTGCTGGCTCGTCATGTCGCCGGAGATCCGGACGCCTTCGGTGAGCTCGTACGGCGCCACCGCGATCGCCTCTGGGCCGTCGCTATGCGCACACTGGGCGACCGCGAGGAGGCCGCGGACGCCGTGCAGGATGCGCTCGTTTCGGCCTTCCGGGCCGCCCACACTTTCCGTGGCCAGTCCGCCGTGACGACCTGGCTCCACCGCATCACGGTCAATGCCTGTCTCGACCGGGCCCGCAAGGCTGCCTCCCGCAAGACCTCACCCGTCGACGACACCGAGCGGCTTGAGCAGCTCCTTGAGCCTCATGAGTCCGCCGAGGCGCCCGCAGAGCGCCAGGACCTTCACCGGGAGCTGCTGGCCGCGCTGGCCACACTTCCCGCTGACCAGCGAGCGGCGCTGGTCCTGGTCGACATGCAGGGATACCCCGTGGCAGAGGCGGCACGGGTGCTGGATGTACCCACGGGGACCGTGAAGAGCCGTTGTGCGCGCGGCCGGGCACGATTGCTCCCGATGCTCACTCATCTGCGCAGTGACACCGGGGATAGCCGTGGTCTTGACGGGGGAAGGAACCGGACGCCAGGGACATCCGTCCCACCGGCGTCGGGACCAAAGGATGCAGGACCGAGTGATCCTGCTGCTGTGAAGGGCGGAGGTGGGCGCGCGTGACCTCCACGACCGGCACGGCCCAGCACCCGGATGTCTCCGAGATCTCCGATCTCACCGAGGGCCTCCTCTCGCCGTCCCGCCAGGCCGCGGTCAGGCAGCATCTCGACGGCTGTGATCTGTGTGCCGATGTACGAGCATCGCTGGAAGAGATCCGCGGCCTGCTCGGCACGCTGCCCGGGCCGCAGCGCATGCCTGCCGACATCGCAGGCCGTATCGACGCCGCCCTGGCCGCCGAGGCGCTGCTCAACGCCACCGCCCACGACGATGAGCCGTCGCATGTTTCACGTGAAACAGAGCCCGCGCTGCAGCAGCCCGACCGAGCACCCGCCGACCGTCCCGCCGACCGTCCCGCAGGACGCCCGCGCGCTTCCGTCGGCCCCGGCCGCACGGCACAGGCCCGACGGCGCCGACGTACCGCCGTTCTCGGGACCGCTTTCAGCATGGCTGCCGTGGGGCTCAGCGTTCTGCTCTTCCAAGCGGTCCGCACGGGCGACGATGCCGACGGCATGAAGGCGGACCAGGGAATCAACGCCACACAGGTCGGTCCGGTCTTCTCGGACGACTCCCTCCAAGGTCGCGTTCATACGCTGCTGGCCGCCGAGACCGTGAAGGAGGTCCCGGACGATGCCTCGAAGCAGGGGCCTCGCACGGGGCAGGAACCCTCCCTCAGCATCGAGTCCAGCCCGAACTCCGCGCTGCGATCCGGCGTACCTGTGCCTCCCTGTATCCAGCGGGGCACCGGCCGTACCGATCCCGCCCTTGCCGTCGAGCAGGGCACCTACCAGGGCACCAAGGCGTACCTCGTAGTGCTGCCGCACTCCAGCGACAGCTCTCAGGTCGAGGCGTATGTGGTCGATGCGGCGTGCGTCGACACCGCGCCGACAGGTAAGGCGGAGCTCCTGCTGAGCCACGCCTACCCTCGCCCCTGAGACTGCCGCCGCGCCGCTCGGACACCGCGGGAATGCGCGCCCCGTAGGATCCGTTGGGTGGGGTGAGAGTCGTTGACCCGGCCCCAGTAGGCAGCAGGCAGTCTGCAGAGACGAGGAAGAAACCCGTGAGCGACGTCCGTAACGTGATCATCATCGGCTCCGGGCCGGCCGGCTACACCGCTGCGCTGTACACCGCGCGCGCGTCGCTGAAGCCGCTGGTGTTCGAAGGCGCCGTCACCGCCGGTGGTGCGCTGATGAACACCACTGAGGTGGAGAACTTCCCCGGCTTCCGTGACGGCATCATGGGGCCGGACCTGATGGACAACATGCGGGCGCAGGCCGAGCGCTTCGGCGCCGAGCTCGTTCCGGACGATGTCATCGCCGTGGATCTCTCCGGTGAGATCAAGACCGTGACGGACACCGCGGGCACGGTGCACCGCGCCAAGGCCGTCATCGTCACGACGGGCTCCCAGCACCGCAAGCTCGGCCTGCCGAACGAGGACACCCTCTCCGGACGCGGTGTCTCCTGGTGCGCCACCTGTGACGGCTTCTTCTTCAAGGAGCAGGACATCGCCGTCGTCGGCGGCGGTGACACTGCCATGGAGGAGGCCACGTTCCTCTCGCGCTTCGCCAAGTCGGTCACCATCGTCCACCGCCGCGACAGCCTCCGCGCCTCCAAGGCCATGCAGGAGCGCGCCTTCGCCGACCCGAAGATCAAGTTCGCCTGGGACAGCGAGGTGGCCGAGATTCACGGTGACCAGAAGCTCTCCGGTCTGACGCTGCGCAACACCAAGACTGGTGAAACCTCCCACCTGCCTGTGACCGGCCTGTTCATCGCCGTCGGCCACGACCCTCGCACCGAGCTCTTCAAGGGCCAGCTGGAGCTGGACGACGAGGGCTACCTGAAGGTCGAGGCACCGTCCACCCGGACGAACCTCACCGGTGTCTTCGGCGCCGGTGACGTGGTCGACCACACCTACCGACAGGCCATCACCGCCGCAGGCACGGGCTGCTCCGCCGCCCTGGACGCCGAGCGCTTCCTCGCCGCCCTCGCGGACGAGGAGAAGGCCGCCGCCGCGACCGCCGTCTGACTCTGTAAAGCCCCACACCCCACACCAGCAAGTTAAGGAGACCCCCGTGGCCCTCAAGACAGTGACCGACGACACCTTCGAAGAGGTAGTCCTCAAGAGCGACAAGCCTGTGCTTGTGGACTTCTGGGCCGAGTGGTGCGGTCCGTGCCGCCAGATCGCCCCGTCGCTGGAGGCCATCGCTGCGGAGCACGGCGACAAGCTCCAGATCGTCAAGCTCAACATCGACGAGAACCCGGCCACGGCTGCCAAGTACGGCGTCATGTCCATCCCGACGCTGAACGTCTACCAGCACGGCGAGGTCGCCCAGACCATCGTGGGCGCCAAGCCGAAGGCCATGCTCGTCCGCGAGCTCGACGCCTTCATCGGCGATGAGGCCACCAAGGTCTGACGCACTTCGTTTCACGTGAAACACGGATGGGCCAACCCCCTGGGGGTTGGCCCATCCGGCGTCTGCGGACACCCGTCACAACGGCCGCAGTGCTGGTTCCTTCTGTACCGCTCCCAAAAGCCGGTCCAGTGCCAGCTCCACGTCTTCCTTCCAGGAGAGCGTGGTGCGCAGCTCCAGCCTCAACCTGGGGTAGGTGGGATGCGGGCGGACGGTCTTGAAGCCGACGGCCAGGAGATGGTCGGCAGGCAGGACACATGCCGGCTCTTTCCAGCGCGCGTCTCCGAAGGCCTCGATCGCCTTGAAGCCACGCCGCAGCAAGTCCTTGGCGACGGTCTGCACCATCACTCGACCGAGCCCCTGGCCCTGGTAGCCCGGCGTGATCCAGGCAGTCATCAGCTGTACAGCATCCGGCGAGACAGGACTTGTCGGAAAGGCGGTGGAGCGCGGCACGTATGCGGGCGGGGCATAGAGAACGAACCCGACCGGGACCTCGTCGACATAGACGACGCGGCCGCAGGATCCCCACTCCAGTAGCACGGCGGAGATCCAGGCTTCCTTCTCCAGTTCGGGTCTGCCCGCTTTTACTGCGGCTTCTCCACTGACTGGATCAAGCTCCCAGAAGACACACGCTCGGCAGCGCTTCGGGAGGTCTGGAAGGTTGTCCAGCGTGAGTGGTACGAGCCGACGGCCCATGAAGGCTGCTCCTCACTTCCTTCGACTGCCGCGCCAAGAGCAGCGGACAACGCGCTCCGTTCCCGGAGCAGGCTGCCGATGAACCCGCCGACTGCGCCAAGGCTCAGGCCGGCCGTTACTAGCTGGCTGCGGCTCACCGATCGCATGGCTCGCCTTCCTCTGAGATGGGTCAAGGTGGATGCGCCATACCAGAACGCATCGTATCCACCCAGCGAGGACACGCCTACCGTGAGACGGCAAAGGGCGGACCGTGTTCCGCCGACTGCCGGACACGACCCGCCCTTGATCACTGCGCGGAGGCCTCAGGCCTCGTCGTCCTCCGAGGCTTCCTCGGAGAGTCCCTTGTCCATGACTCGCCCCTCTCCCGGGGCAAGGGTGCCGAGGATGCGGTCCAGGTCCTCTATCGAGGCGAACTCGACGACGATCTTTCCCTTCTTCTGGCCGAGATCGACCTTCACCCTGGTCTCGAAGCGGTCGGAAAGCCGAGACGCGAGATCGGTGAGCGCCGGCGACAGCCGGGCCCCGGCTCGAGGACCCTTCGACTTAGAGGCACTCGTGGGCCGCGAGCCCATCAGGGTGACGATCTCCTCGACAGCCCGCACCGACAGCCCTTCGGCCACGATCCTGTGTGCCAGCCGGTCCTGCTCCTCGGAGTCCTCCACCGAGAGCAGGGCCCGGGCATGACCGGCGGACAGCACACCGGCAGCTACGCGGCGCTGGACGGGGGGCGAAAGGCGGAGCAGTCGCAGCGTGTTGGAGACCTGCGGACGCGAGCGCCCGATCCGGTCGGCCAGCTGGTCGTGCGTGCAGTTGAAGTCCTTGAGCAACTGGTCGTAAGCGGCTGCCTCTTCCAGCGGGTTCAGCTGGGCCCGGTGGAGGTTCTCCAGGAGGGCGTCCAGCAGGAGCTTCTCATCCTCCGTGGCCCGCACGATCGCAGGGATGCGCTCCAGGCCCGCCTCGCGGCAGGCGCGCCAGCGACGCTCGCCCATGATGAGCTCGTACCGCTCGGGGGCCAGTTGCCGGACAACAACGGGCTGGAGCAGCCCGACCTCTTTGATGGAAGTGACCAGCTCGGCGAGCGCGTCCTCGTCGAACACCTCACGCGGCTGGCGGGGGTTCGGCGTAATGGAGTCCAGCGGCACCTCGGCGAAGTGCGCACCGGCAGTCGACACCGCATCGGAGGAAAGCTCCGGCTCAGGCTCAGGCCCACGCTGCTCGGGCGTCACAGGTCCCGGAGGAAGCGTGGCCAACTTGGCTGCGGCCACACCCCGCTCAGCTGTCAGTACCGGGGGCGCACCCGAAGACGTCGAGCCTGCCCCATCGGAGGGCACTGGCTGCTCCTGCGGAGCGGCCGGGATCAGCGCACCGAGCCCACGCCCCAAACCTCTACGTCGCTCGCTCACTGGATCCCCTCCGACATGCTCTGCTGGTTGTTCTGGCTGACCACATGCGCGGACTGGGCCTCATAGTGGACCCCGACCCCGCGCAGTGCGATCTCACGGGCGGCCTCAAGATACGACAGCGAGCCGCTGGAGCCCGGGTCGTACGTGAGCACCGTCTGCCCATAGCTGGGCGCCTCCGAGATCCGCACGGATCGAGGAATGCTCGTCCGCAGCACCTCGTCACCGAAGTGGCTGCGGACCTCGTCCGCCACCTGCGAGGCGAGCCTGGTCCGACCGTCGTACATGGTGAGCAGGATCGTCGACACATGCAGCGCGGGGTTGAGGTGCCCGCGCACCAGGTCGACGTTCCGCAGGAGCTGGCCCAGGCCCTCCAGGGCGTAATACTCGCACTGGATGGGGATCAGCACCTCAGCGCCCGCGACGAGGGCGTTGACGGTCAGCAGGCCGAGCGACGGCGGGCAGTCGATGAGGATGTAGTCCAACGGCTGCTCATAGGCCTGGATCGCTCGCTGAAGCCGGCTCTCCCGTGCCACCAGGGAAACCAGCTCGATCTCCGCACCGGCGAGATCGATGGTGGCCGGGGCACAGAAGAGACCTTCGACGTCCGGGACCGGCTGGACCACCTCGGAGAGCGGCTTACTCTCCACGAGGACGTCATAAATCGAGGGGACTTCAGCATGATGATCGATCCCCAGCGCCGTGGAGGCATTGCCCTGGGGGTCGAGGTCGATCACCAGAACACGGGCGCCGTGCAGCGCAAGCGAAGCGGCAAGGTTGACCGTTGTGGTCGTCTTACCTACCCCACCCTTCTGGTTGGCGACCACCATGACGCGTGTCTGCTCAGGCCGTGGGAGACCCTCGCCGGCACGGCCCAGAGCCTCCACCGCCAGTTGGGCAGCACGACCAATGGGGGTGTCGTCCATCGGGGGCGGTGTTTCACGTGAAACATCCTCCCTCGCCGGTTCGGTACGGGGACCAGGGACCGGATCGGTCATCGGTCCCGCGATGTTGGCGTTGGACCGCAAGGATTCACTCTCCTCGGCTTCAGGCTCGCGATGAACAGAGCCTGCCATGCTTTCGGGGTCGTGAACCAGCGAGGCCGGTGGTTCTGTGGAGAAATCCACCTCTGTGGACAAGTCCGTAGCCCTCGCGAGGGGCTTACGGTCACGCGGTGTGGCAGCCGCGCGACCGCGGCTGATGATTCCCTGCAGCAGTGAGCGACGTTTCACGTGAAACACGATGCACGCGCCGCACGGTCACATCGTTACGACACTCCGAAATGCGTACGTACGGGGACGGGGGCGGTAAGCAGCCGACGAAGCGCTCCTTGCTCGCCCGACTGGACTTATCGACGGCGACGGGTGCGCTCGGTTCGGGCAGCCTTGGCCCGCTTGGCCGCGAATCTCACACCGCCCGGGCTCTCTCCGACCTCAACCCGTACGACCGTGGAGAGCGGATCAACGATGCCCTCCCCGACATGCAGCACAGAAGTCTCCACGACCCCGAGCTTGCTGAGGGCCGCCCGGGCACCGTTGAGCTCTTCCTCGGCGGTGTCCCCCTTGAGAGCCAGCATCTCCCCGTACGGGCGGAGCAGCGGAACGCCCCAGCCGGCCAGCCGGTCCAGTGGAGCCACCGCGCGAGCCGTCACCACATGCACGGGCGGCAGCTTTCCGAGCATCTCTTCGGCCCGGCCGCGTACCACCGTGACATGGTCCAGCCCCAGCAGCTCGACGACCTCCTGGAGGAAGTTCGTGCGCCGCAGCAGCGGCTCAAGGAGTGTGATCTTGAGATCTGGGCGGACGAGAGCCAGCGGAATACCGGGAAGCCCGGCGCCGGAGCCTACGTCGCAGACCGTGACGCCCTCCGGCACGACCTCGGAGAGCACCGCACAGTTCAGCAGATGCCGCTCCCACAGCCGCGGCACCTCACGCGGACCGATCAGGCCGCGCTTGACTCCCGCATCCGCGAGCAGCTCCGCGTACCTGACGGCCTCAGGGAAGAACTCACCGAATACCGTCCGCGCCTCTTGTGGCGCCTGGGGAAGCTCTGCTGCCTCCGTCACCGGAACCGTCCTTCCATACCGCATTACCGCGCTGTGGTGGCTGACTAACAGGCTGACAAAATTCGGCCCCGTCTGCGAACACAGACGGGGCCGACAGAACGATGAGGGTCAGGCCGGGAGCACGACGACGAAGCGCTGCGGCTCCTCGCCCTCGGACTCACTGCGCAGACCCGCGGCCGCGACCGCGTCGTGCACAACCTTGCGCTCGAACGGCGTCATCGGATTCAGCTTCACCGGCTCGCCCGTGTTCTTGACCTCGTCCGCGGCCTTGGCCCCGAGCTCGGCGAGCTCGGCACGCTTCTTGGCGCGGAAGCCCGCGATGTCCAGCATCAGCCGGCTGCGGTCCCCGGTCTCCCGGTGCACCGCAAGCCGCGTCAGCTCCTGGAGCGCCTCCAGCACCTCGCCGTCGCGGCCCACGAGCTTCTGCAGATCCCGGCTGCTCGCGTCACTGATGATCGAGACCGCGGCCCGGTCCGCCTCGACGTCCATGTCGATGTCGCCGTCAAGATCGGCGATGTCGAGCAGGCCCTCGAGGTAGTCAGCGGCGATCTCCCCCTCCTGCTCCAGGCGGGTCAGGGTGTCGCCACCCTCGGCGGCGGCGGAGGTGGTGCCTTCCGTCACGGATGGACTCCTTCTTACTTCTTGGACGACGGGTGCTTGGGCCTCTGCTGGCCCTTGCGCTGTCCGGTCTTGGCTTGGCGGGCAGTACCGGGGCCGGTCTTGCCGACCGGCTTCGGCGTCGAGTCCTGCGGCTGGTCCTGCTTCTCCAGCGACGGCTTCACCGAACCGGCCTGCTGGGGCTGGACACCACCGGACTGGCGCTGGGCCTTGCTCTGACGCTTGGGCTGTCGCCTCGCGGCTGCGGCGGCCTCGGCATCCGTAGCGACGGCATCGCTCTTGGTCACGGTGCCGTCCGCCTGGGCGGCGAAGCCCGCCTTGGCCAGGCCTGCGATGAACTTGCGCTCGTTGTCGTTGCGGTCGGAGCCCTTGGCGACGATGGCCTGGACCACGTTGCGCTTGCGGCGGCCACGCACCTCGCCGTGAGCAGCGACACCCTTCAGCAGACGCTGCAGGTAGTTGTCCTGCGCCTTGGACCCCGGGGTGGGGTTCTGGTTGATCACGTACATCTGCTGGCCCATGGTCCACACGTTGGTGGTCAGCCAGTAGACAAGGACACCGACGGGGAAGTTGATGCCCATCACGGCGAAGATGATCGGGAAGATGTACATCAGCATCTTCTGCTGCTGCATGTACGGCGTCTTGACGGTCAGGTCGACGTTCTTCTGCATCAGCTGGCGCTGCGTGTAGAACTGTGACGCCGACATCAGGACGATCATGACCGCGGTGACGATGCGCACATCAGTGATCGAAGCGTGGAGCGCCGCGACCTTCTCCGCGGAGTCCGTGAACTTCGCGGCGATCGGAGCGCCGAAGATCTCGGCCTGCCGCGCGCTGTCCACCAGACTCTGGTTGAGGACGCCGATGGTCTTACCCGAGGCGATGTTGCTGAGCACGTGGTACAGAGCGAAGAAGAACGGCGACTGCGCCAGGATGGGCAGGCACGAGGACAGCGGGTTGGTACCCGTGTCCTTGTACAGCTTCATCATCTCTTCGGACTGACGCTGTCGGTCGTTCTTGTAGCGCTCCTGGATCGCCTTCATCTTCGGCTGGAGCGCCTGCATGTTCCGCATCGACTTGATCTGCTTCACAAAGAGCGGGATCAGACAGATACGGATCAGCACCACCAGGGACACGATGGACAGTCCCCAGGCCCAGCCCGTGTCGGGGCCGAAGACCGCCCCGTAAAGAGAGTGGAACTGGACGATGATCCAGGAGACGGGTGTGGTGATAAAGCTGAAGAGACTGGCAATCGTGTCCACTAATCAGGCTCCTTGAGCATTGGGCGAGGTCTCTGCGGCCGGGCTGGTCTCAGGTTGTTGCCCGCCCCTGCCGCTGCGCAGGTAGTCGCGCAGCAGCTCGTGCCAACGAGGTCGTTTACGCGGTGGGACATGGTCCACGCCACCGGGCGACCACGGATTGCACCGCAGAATGCGCCAGGCGGTCAGCGCCGTGCCTTTCACCGCGCCATGCCGGTCGATGGCTGTGTATCCGTAGTGAGAACACGACGGGTAGTACCTGCAGACGGGCCCCAGCAGCGGGCTGATCGTCCACTGGTACAGCTTGATCAGAGCCAGCAGCGGGTACTTCATCGCGCGCCCCCTCCCAGCAGCCGCTGAAAGGCGGCGTCCAGGTCTCGGGCCAGCTGTGCATGGTCGGCGTCGCCCGCTCCGGGCAGCGCCCGTACGACCACCAGGCTACCGGGGGGCAGCTTCGGCAGGCGGTCGCGTATCAGGTGCCGCAGTCTGCGCTTCACCTGGTTCCGTACGACCGCGCCACCTACTGCCTTGCTCACGACGAAACCCGCACGCGTCGGGGGAGCGCTCTCCCCAGGCGCGTGCGGGTCCGTTGCACCGCTGCGTAGATGGACGACGAGAAGCGGGCGTCCGGCCCGGCGTCCTCGGCGTACCGCGATCGCGAAGTCCTCGCGCCGCCTCAGCCGATTCTCGGTAGGCAGCACGTCATGACCTGTTAGCGATCAGGCGGACAGGTTGGCGCGACCCTTGCTGCGGCGGTTCGCCAGGATGGCGCGGCCGGCACGGGTACGCATGCGCAGGCGGAAACCGTGGGTCTTCGCACGACGACGGTTGTTCGGCTGGAAGGTGCGCTTGCTCACTCGGGGGCTCCAGAAATGATTTGTGTGGTTGCGGGGCATCGCCTGGCTGTCACCGTGCGCCCACGAGTAGCTCGCAATACGCCCGAGTGCACCGCTTCACAATCACTGATCGTGATCTTTGCCCATCGGAGGCAGGCGGCAGCAGCCATCGACAACTCGACCTGGTTACGGTACGCGCGGCTACGCCATCCGGTCAAACCAGGGTCACCGCCGCGCCGACTGTGCACAGGCTGTGGACAACAACTTGAACCGCACGGGTCGGCCTGACTACCGTGACTGGACTCGAATTCCTTTCCTACCCGCCTGCCGGGCCTGACCGACCCGTCCCGAGAACCACACATTCGTGGGACCTGTGAGAGAGCGTGCCTTGTGGCTGACGTACCTGCCGATCTTGCCGCAGTGTGGCCACGAGTGCTGGAGCAACTCCTCGGAGAGGGCCAGCAGGGCATCGAGCCCAAGGACAAGCAGTGGATCGAGCGCTGCCAGCCGCTCGCGCTGGTGGCCGACACTGCTCTCCTCGCCGTCCCCAATGAATGGGGCAAGCGCGTCCTCGAAGGCCGGCTGGCCCCGCTGATCAGCGACACCCTCAGCCGCGAATGCGGCCGCCCGATCCGGATCGCGATCACCGTCGACGACTCCGCGGCCGAGCCGGCTGCCCCGCCGCCGCCCGTCCAGCAGCAGCACCGCTATCAGGGTCCGCAGCACGACGAGCCCCGCCAGAGCGACACTTACGAGGGATACGGCCACCGGCCGCCGAGCGACGACGGACTGCCGAACGTCCGCCCCGCCTATCCCGAATACCAGCAGCGCCCCGAGCCCGGGGCCTGGCCACGCACCCAGGAGGAGCTGTCCTGGCAGCAGCCGCGGCTCGGCGGTTTCCAGGAACGCGACCCATACGCCACGGCCCGCCCCCGGCAGCCGCAGCACGACTACCGCTCGCCGATGCCCGACCGGGGGCAGTACGAGCAACAGCGTCCCGAGCGGCACGAGTTGCCGGAGCCGCAGACACCGCGGCACGGCGGCCCGCCGGTCGGGGGAGGACCCGGCGGTGGACCCGGCCCGTTGGGCGCACAGCCCGCGCCGGCTCCGGGCCCCGGCGAGCCGCACGCCAGGCTGAACCCCAAGTACCTCTTCGACACCTTCGTCATCGGCGCGTCCAACCGGTTCGCGCACGCGGCCGCCGTCGCGGTGGCCGAGGCACCGGCGAAGGCGTACAACCCCCTCTTCATCTACGGGGAGTCGGGACTCGGCAAGACCCATCTGCTGCACGCCATCGGGCACTACGCGCGGAGCCTCTACCCGGGGACCCGGGTGCGGTATGTGAGCTCCGAGGAGTTCACCAACGAGTTCATCAACTCGATCCGGGACGGCAAGGGCGACGCGTTCCGCAAGCGCTACCGGGATGTGGACATCCTGCTGGTCGACGACATCCAGTTCCTCGCGAGCAAGGAGTCGACGCAGGAGGAGTTCTTCCACACCTTCAATACGCTCCACAACGCGAACAAGCAGATCGTCCTGTCCTCGGACCGGCCGCCCAAACAGCTGATGACCCTCGAGGACCGGCTGCGGAACCGTTTCGAGTGGGGCCTGACCACCGATGTCCAGCCGCCCGAACTGGAGACGCGGATCGCGATCCTCCGTAAGAAGGCGGTGCAGGAACAGCTCAACGCCCCGCCGGAGGTACTGGAGTTCATCGCCTCGCGGATCTCGCGCAACATCCGCGAGCTCGAAGGCGCGCTGATCCGGGTCACGGCCTTCGCGAGCCTCAATCGGCAGCCGGTCGACCTCGGGCTCACCGAGATCGTGCTCAAGGATCTGATCCCGGGTGGCGAGGACACCGCACCGGAGATCACCGCGAGCGCGATCATGGCGGCGACCGCCGACTACTTCGGACTGACGGTGGAGGATCTCTGCGGCTCGTCGCGGAGCCGGGTGCTGGTCACCGCGCGCCAGATCGCGATGTACCTCTGCCGTGAGCTCACCGATCTGTCGCTGCCGAAGATCGGTGCGCAGTTCGGTGGCCGCGACCATACGACGGTGATGCACGCGGACCGGAAGATCCGCGCGCTGATGGCCGAGCGGCGATCGATCTACAACCAGGTCACCGAGCTGACGAACCGCATCAAGAACGGCTGAGCGGGCTTCCACAGAGCCCTGAACAGGCTGTGGGCAGGGCTCCGAAGGGCGCCCCGGGACGCATTCCCGGGGCGCCCTTCGCGGTTCCGGGCCATCGCCACGCAACCGCGCCGCCACCGCCGCGACATTGCTCTGTTCGAATACGGACCGCCGCCCGGCCGTTCTCCACAGATGTGGGAACGATCTTCCGTCCACAGCCTGGGGACTGCCAAGTTGTCCAGATTGCATCCACAGGGCCGGCTGCTGAAACATGATCACGGCAGGTCAGCCGGTTGTGGATTTGTGGCCAACCGTGCTCCACAGACTGTGGACGGGCGGCTCGTCCACAGGGCGCGATCAAGGTTGTCCCCACCCGGCCCACAAGCCCGGCCGTGTTGCCCACAGCTTCTCCACACCCCTGTCCACTGTTCGGCAACGAAACGCCCGAGCTCACCGGACCGAGTGAAAGGCGTCACACCAAGGTGCTGGGTTGGGCTGTGGGGAACCGGGGTAAAGCTGGGGACAGCACTGGGGAGAAGTCCCTGTGGCCTGTGCATCGGGTGTGCAGAACTTTCGGGTGTCCACAGACAGCCCAGGTTGTCCACTGCTCCCGCCCACAGGGCCCGTGGACAAAAAATCGGGTCTGACCTGCGTGGATGGCGTTATCCACGGTTTCCACAGGCCCTACTACTACTCCCACCTAGAGTTACCGGGGAATTCGCTTCGAAGAGGGCCCTGTGCACAACTCGGCGCCGGAGCTCTGGCCGCCGCTTGTCTCGACTTGACCCCGAGCCGCACCGAGTGTCGGTGCGGTGCGTCAGACTGGTCTCCGGCATCGGCCCCTGGCTCCGGCTGGGAGCCCCGTGCCGACGACGAAGGCCAGCAGGGCGAGCGAGCAACAGCAGGAGGCGGTTCCGGTGAAGATCCGGGTGGAGCGCGATGTACTCGCGGAGGCGGTGGCGTGGGTGGCACGGAGCCTCCCGGCCCGTCCGCCGGCGCCCGTTCTCGCGGGCCTTCTTCTGAAGGCCGAGGACGGCGCTCTCAGCTTCTCCAGCTTCGACTACGAGGTCTCGGCGAAGGTCTCGGTCGAGGCGGAGGTCGAGGAGGACGGGACGGTCCTCGTCTCCGGCCGTCTCCTCGCCGACATCTGCCGCGCTCTCCCCAACCGCCCGGTGGAGATTTCCACAGACGGTGTACGGGCGACCGTGGTCTGCGGTTCCTCCCGCTTCACCCTCCACACCCTCCCTGTGGAGGAGTACCCGGCCCTGCCGCAGATGCCGACCGCGACCGGCACCGTCCCCGGCGAGGTGTTCGCCTCCGCCGCCGCCCAGGTCGCCATCGCCGCCGGCCGCGACGACACCCTCCCCGTCCTCACCGGCGTCCGGATCGAGATCGAGGGCGACACCGTCACCCTGGCCTCCACCGACCGCTACCGCTTCGCGGTCCGCGAGTTCCTCTGGAAGCCGGAGTCCCCGGACGCCTCCGCGGTCGCCCTGGTGCCCGCCAAGACGCTCCTGGACACCGCCAAGGCGCTGACCAGTGGTGACACGGTCACGCTCGCGCTCTCCGGCTCCGGTGCCGGTGAGGGGCTCATCGGTTTCGAGGGCGCCGGCCGCCGCACCACCACCCGGCTGCTCGAGGGTGACCTGCCGAAGTACCGGACGCTCTTCCCCACCGAGTTCAACTCGGTCGCGGTGATCGAGACCGCGCCGTTCGTCGAGGCCGTGAAGCGTGTCGCCCTCGTCGCCGAGCGGAACACGCCGGTGCGGCTCAGCTTCGAGCAGGGCGTGCTGATCCTGGAGGCCGGCTCCAGCGACGATGCACAGGCTGTGGAGCGTGTGGACGCACAGCTGGAGGGCGACGACATCTCGATCGCCTTCAACCCGACGTTCCTGCTGGACGGCCTGAGCGCCATCGACTCCCCGGTGGCCCAGCTCTCGTTCACCACCTCCACCAAGCCCGCGCTGCTCAGCGGCAAGCCGGCCATGGACGCGGAGGCGGACGAGGCGTACAAGTACCTGATCATGCCGGTGCGACTGAGCGGCTGAGCGATGGAGGGCGGTTCAGCCCTTGCGCCCCTCGGCCGGGGGTGTGGGGGTTGTCCCCACAAGATCGCAGCATGCCGGTGCGGCTGAGCCCCGCTCGGCCGCGCGGCCCGCTCACCTGCACTGTCCGTACGTATGAGCGCCCGACCCCACAGGTGTGTACCCGTGCCCCGGCGTAGGCTCGGACGCGGGTACGAAACGCCACACCGTAAGGAATCTGTCTGATGGAGCTCGGTCTCGTCGGCCTCGGCAAGATGGGCGGCAACATGCGCGAGCGCATCCGCCGCGCAGGCCACACCGTCATCGGTTACGACCGCAATCCGGACCTCGCCGATGTCCCCAGCCTTCAGGAGCTTGTGGACAAGCTCAAGGGTCCGCGCGTGGTGTGGGTGATGGTCCCGGCGGGTGCCGCGACCCAGTCCACCATCGACGAGCTGGCCGAGCTGCTGTCTCCCGGCGACATCGTCGTGGACGGCGGCAACTCGCGGTGGACGGACGACGAGAAGCACGCCGTCGAGCTGGGCATCAAGGGCATCGGTTTCGTCGACTGCGGTGTGTCGGGCGGCGTCTGGGGCCTGGAGAACGGCTACGCGCTGATGTACGGCGGCCATGAGGAGCACGTCGCCAAGGTGCAGCCGATCTTCGACGCGCTGAAGCCCGAGGGTGAGTTCGGGTCGGTGCACGCGGGCAAGGTCGGTGCCGGCCACTTCGCGAAGATGGTCCACAACGGCATCGAGTACGCCATGATGCAGGCCTACGCCGAGGGCTGGGAGCTGCTGGAGAAGGTCAGCTCGGTCACCGACGTCCGTGAGGTCTTCCGCTCCTGGCAGGAGGGCACCGTCATCCGTTCCTGGCTGCTCGACCTGGCGGTCAACGCGCTGGACGAGGACGAGCACCTGGAGAAGCTGCGCGGTTATGCACAGGACTCCGGCGAGGGCCGGTGGACCGTGGAAGCCGCCATCGACAACGCGGTACCGCTGCCCGCGATCACCGCTTCGCTGTTCGCGCGGTTCGCGTCCCGTCAGGACGACTCCCCGCAGATGAAGATGATCGCGGCCCTGCGCAACCAGTTCGGCGGTCACGCGGTCGAGAGCAAGAAGTAATCCACAGGCTGTTGGTAGGGCCTGTTGGCAAGCGGTAAGCCGGGGGAGGTCGGCGTCCACCATGCATGTCACGCATCTGTCGCTGGCCGACTTCCGCTCGTACGCCCGGGTCGAGGTCCCGCTCGACCCGGGCGTCACCGCTTTCGTGGGGGCGAACGGGCAGGGCAAGACCAATCTGGTGGAGGCCGTCGGCTATCTCGCGACGCTCGGCAGCCACCGGGTCGCCTCCGACGCGCCGTTGGTGCGGATGGGGGCGGACCGGGCGGTCATCAGGGCCGCCGTCACGCAGGGCGAGCGGTCCCAGCTGATAGAGCTCGAGCTCAATCCCGGCAGGGCGAACCGAGCCAGGATCAATCGATCGTCGCAGGTCAGGCCACGTGACGTACTCGGGATCGTACGGACCGTGATGTTCGCGCCGGAGGATCTGGCGCTGGTGAAGGGCGATCCGGGGGAACGGCGGCGCTTCCTGGACGAGCTGATCACCGCGCGCTCGCCGCGGATGGCGGGGGTGCGGTCCGACTACGAACGGGTGCTCAAGCAGCGCAACACGCTGCTGAAGTCGGCGGCCATGGCGCGGCGGCACGGCGGCCGCTCGATGGACCTCTCCACGCTCGACGTGTGGGATCAGCATCTGGCGCAGGCCGGGGCGGAGCTGCTGGCGCGGCGGCTGGATCTGATCGCGACGCTGCAGCCGCTCACCGACAAGGCGTACGAGCAGCTCGCTCCGGGCGGCGGTCCGGTCACGCTGGAGTACCGCGGATCGGCAGGCGGCTCCGCCCAGACGCGCGACGAGCTGTACGAGCAGCTGGTCGCCGCGCTCGCCGAAGTGCGCAAGCAGGAGATCGAGCGGGGGGTCACGCTCGTCGGGCCGCACCGCGACGAGCTGCTGCTCAAGCTGGGCGAGCTGCCGGCGAAGGGTTACGCGAGCCACGGCGAGTCCTGGTCGTACGCGCTGGCACTGCGGCTGGCCTCGTACGACCTGCTGCGGGCCGAGGGGAACGAGCCGGTGCTCGTCCTCGACGACGTCTTCGCGGAGCTGGACGCCCGGCGGCGCGAGCGGCTTGCGGAGCTGGTGGTTCCGGGTGAGCAGGTGCTGGTCACCGCGGCTGTGGACGATGACGTACCCGGGGTGCTGGCAGGGGCGCGCTACACGGTCGCGGACGGCGCGGTGGAGCGCGTATGAGCGAGAACGAGACATCTGGGATCCCGGCGAAGGTGCCCGAGCCCTCCGGCGTGGACCTGGCGCGGGTCGCGCTGCGCGCGGCCAAGGAACAGGCCCGGGCGCGAGGTGCGGCCGCGCAGGAGAAGCGGCAGGCCAGGCGGGGTGGAGGACTGCGTTCCGGAGCGCGGGCGGACGGCCGGGATCCGCTGCCGCTCGGTTCGGCCATCAGCCGGCTGATCACCGAGCGGGGCTGGGAGACTCCTGCGGCGGTGGGCGGGGTGATGGGCCGCTGGCCGCAGATCGTGGGCGAGGACCTGGCGAAGCACTGTGTTCCGGTGCGGTACGACGACGATCCGGACGAGCGCGTGCTCACGGTGCAGTGCGACTCGACCGCGTGGGCCACGCAGCTGCGGCTGCTGGCGCCGCGGTTGGTGGCCCGGCTGAACGAGGACCTCGGGCAGGGCACGGTCCGCGTGATCAAGGTCTTGGGACCCGGCGGCCCCGCGCACCGGTACGGCCCGCTCCGGGCCCCGGGCAGCATGGGCCCGGGCGACACGTACGGCTGACGACGCCCGGGAGCGATGCGCCTCCGGGACTCCTGGACTTCTGGACGGCTCACGGCTCACGGCTCACGGCTCACGGCTGACGGCCCGGGCGGGCTGCGCCGCCCTCCCTCGGCGGAAAGCGGGGAAGACCAGGGGCGGCTGCGTTCCCTGCCCCTGCTCGCTCCCGCTTGGCGGCGCGTCGAGGCCTGCGTACGCCACCGGTTGCGCACCGCGCGGCCCGGTCGCGGAGCCGGTCCTGGCCGCGGTGGGCGGGGGCCGGCGTGGGGGCTGGAGCGGCCGTGGCTCATGAGGCGTCCCTCACCGTAGCCGGAGGTTGACAGGCCGAAGCGCTCAATGCCCGTGTGAGCCTCTTGGAGCCCCTTCCCGGATATGGGGAGTCGGTCGGCGCCCGTTCAGGGCGGCACATGCGGACTCAGGTACCGGCAAACCCCCATTCGTGTCGGCGGTACCGGTAGACTGGTGGGTAATCCCGCTCGACGCGCGGGACACGTCGATTAATGCCGAACGACGCAGCCGCTCCCGTTTGCCCGGAGAACGGCTTGTGCTGTGCCAGAAAGGGCGCTTCGTGGCCGATTCCGGCAACCCCAACGAGAACATTCCTTCCACTGCTGCCGACGGGACCGGCGAGGCCACCTCGTCGTACGACGCCAGCGCGATCACCGTCCTCGAGGGTTTGGACGCGGTCCGCAAGCGACCTGGCATGTACATCGGCTCGACCGGTGAGCGTGGACTCCACCACCTCGTCTACGAGGTCGTCGACAACTCGGTCGACGAAGCCCTGGCCGGTCATGCGGACACGATCGACGTCACGATCCTCGCCGACGGCGGCGTACGCGTGGTCGACAACGGCCGAGGCATCCCCGTGGACATCCACCCGGTGGAGAAGAAGCCGGCCGTCGAGGTCGTCCTCACCGTGCTGCACGCCGGCGGCAAGTTCGGCGGCGGCGGCTACGCCGTCTCCGGCGGTCTGCACGGCGTCGGCGTATCCGTCGTGAACGCGCTGTCGAGCAAGGTCTCCGTCGACATCAAGCGTGACGGCTTCCGCTGGACGCAGGACTACAAGCTGGGCGTGCCCACCGCGCCGCTGGCCAAGCACGAGTCCGTCGGGGACTCCGGCACGACGGTCACCTTCTGGGCCGACCCGGACGTCTTCGAGACCACCGAGTACTCCTTCGAGACGCTCTCGCGCCGCTTCCAGGAGATGGCCTTCCTCAACAAGGGCCTGACCCTGACGCTGACCGACGAGCGCGAGTCCGCGAAGGCGACGGTCGGCGCCGACGACCCCGACGCCGAGGCGGCGGCGGAGCCGCAGGCCCGTACGGTCAAGTACCACTACGAGGGCGGCATCGTCGACTTCGTGAAGTACCTGAACTCCCGCAAGGGCGAGCTGATCCACCCCACGGTCATCGACATCAATGCCGAGGACAAGGAGAAGCTGCTCTCGCTCGAGGTCGCGATGCAGTGGAACTCGCAGTACAGCGAGGGCGTGTACTCGTTCGCGAACACGATCCACACGCACGAGGGCGGTACCCACGAGGAGGGCTTCCGCGCCGCGCTGACGGGTCTCGTCAACCGGTACGCGCGCGACAAGAAGCTGCTGCGCGAGAAGGACGACAACCTCACGGGTGAGGACATCCGCGAGGGTCTGACCGCGATCATCTCGGTCAAGCTGGGCGAGCCGCAGTTCGAGGGCCAGACGAAGACCAAGCTGGGCAACACGGAGGCGAAGACCTTCGTCCAGAAGGTCGTCAACGAGCACCTCACCGACTGGTTCGACCGCAACCCCAACGAGGCCTCGGACATCATCCGCAAGGCCATCCAGGCGGCCACGGCCCGCGTCGCCGCCCGCAAGGCCCGCGATCTGACTCGTCGCAAGGGCCTGCTGGAGAGCGCCTCGCTGCCCGGCAAGCTGTCCGACTGCCAGTCGAACGACCCCACCAAGTGCGAGATCTTCATCGTCGAGGGTGACTCCGCCGGCGGCTCGGCCAAGTCCGGCCGCAACCCGATGTACCAGGCGATCCTGCCCATCCGAGGCAAGATCCTGAACGTCGAGAAGGCCCGGATCGACAAGATCCTGCAGAACACCGAGGTCCAGGCGCTGATCTCGGCCTTCGGTACCGGAGTCCACGAGGACTTCGACATCGAGAAGCTCCGCTATCACAAGATCATTCTCATGGCGGACGCCGACGTCGACGGCCAGCACATCAACACGCTGCTGCTGACGTTCCTCTTCCGCTTCATGCGGCCGCTGGTCGAGGCCGGACACGTGTTCCTGTCCCGCCCGCCGCTGTACAAGATCAAGTGGGGTCGGGACGACTTCGAGTACGCGTACTCGGACCGTGAGCGCGACGCACTCGTCGAGCTGGGCAAGCAGAACGGCAAGCGGATCAAGGAAGACTCGATCCAGCGCTTCAAGGGTCTCGGCGAGATGAACGCCGAGGAACTGCGGGTCACCACGATGGACGTCGAGCACCGCGTCCTCGGCCAGGTCACCCTGGACGACGCCGCGCAGGCTGACGACCTGTTCTCGGTGCTGATGGGCGAGGACGTCGAGGCGCGGCGCTCGTTCATCCAGCGCAACGCCAAGGACGTCCGCTTCCTCGACATCTGAGTCGGTCTCAGCTGACCGCACGAAAGGACTGAAGACCAGCAATGGCCGACGAGAACACTCCCGCGACTCCCGCCGCCACGGAAACCGAAGGGGAAGAGCAGCAGCTGCGGATCGAGCCCGTCGGGCTCGAGACCGAGATGCAGCGCTCGTACCTCGACTACGCGATGTCCGTCATCGTGTCCCGCGCGCTGCCCGACGTACGGGACGGCCTCAAGCCCGTCCACCGCCGTGTGCTGTACGCGATGTACGACGGCGGCTACCGGCCCGAGAAGGGCTTCTACAAGTGCGCCCGCGTCGTCGGTGACGTCATGGGTACGTACCACCCGCACGGCGACTCCTCCATCTACGACGCGCTCGTCCGCCTCGCGCAGCCGTGGTCGATGCGGATGCCGCTCGTCGACTCCAACGGCAACTTCGGTTCCCCGGGCAACGACCCGGCCGCCGCCATGCGGTACACCGAGTGCAAGATGATGCCGCTGTCCATGGAGATGCTCCGGGACATCGACGAGGAGACCGTCGACTTCCAGGACAACTACGACGGCCGTAACCAGGAGCCGACGGTCCTGCCGGCCCGCTTCCCGAACCTGCTGGTCAACGGCTCGGCGGGCATCGCGGTCGGTATGGCCACCAACATCCCGCCGCACAATCTGCGCGAGGTCGCGGCCGGTGCCCAGTGGGCGCTGGAGCACCCGGAGGCCACCCACGAGGAGCTCCTGGACGCGCTGATCGAGCGGATCAAGGGCCCGGACTTCCCGACCGGCGCGCTGGTCGTGGGCCGCAAGGGCATCGAGGAGGCGTACCGCACCGGCCGCGGCTCCATCACGATGCGCGCGGTCGTCGAGGTCGAGGAGATCCAGAACCGCCAGTGCCTGGTGGTCACGGAGCTTCCGTACCAGACCAACCCGGACAACCTCGCGCAGAAGATTGCCGACCTGGTGAAGGACGGCAAGGTCGGCGGCATCGCCGACGTCCGCGACGAGACCTCGTCCCGTACCGGTCAGCGCCTGGTCATCGTGCTCAAGCGCGACGCCGTCGCCAAGGTCGTCCTCAACAACCTCTACAAGCACACCGACCTCCAGACGAACTTCGGCGCCAACATGCTGGCGCTCGTCGACGGTGTGCCGCGCACGCTGTCCCTCGACGCGTTCATCCGCCACTGGGTGACGCACCAGATCGAGGTCATCGTCCGGCGGACGAAGTTCCGGCTGCGCAAGGCCGAGGAGCGCGCCCACATCCTGCGCGGTCTGCTCAAGGCGCTCGACGCGATCGACGAGGTCATCGCGCTGATCCGGCGCAGTGACACGGTCGAGGTCGCGCGCGAGGGCCTGATGGGCCTGCTGCAGATCGACGAGATCCAGGCGAACGCGATCCTGGAGATGCAGCTGCGCCGGCTGGCCGCCCTGGAGCGGCAGAAGATCGTGCAGGAGCACGACGAGCTGCAGGCGAAGATCAACGAGTACAACCAGATCCTCGCCTCGCCCGAGAAGCAGCGCGCGATCGTCAGCGAGGAGCTGGCCGTCCTCGTCGAGAAGTTCGGCGACGACCGGCGCTCCAAGCTGATCCCCTTCGACGGTGACATGTCCATCGAGGACCTGATCGCCGAGGAGGACATCGTCGTCACGATCACGCGTGGCGGCTACATCAAGCGCACCAAGACCGAGGACTACCGCTCGCAGAAGCGCGGCGGCAAGGGCGTGCGCGGCACGAAGCTGAAGCAGGACGACATCGTCGACCACTTCTTCGTCTCGACCACGCACCACTGGCTGCTGTTCTTCACGAACAAGGGCCGGGTCTACCGGGCGAAGGCGTACGAGCTGCCGGACGCCGGCCGGGACGCCCGTGGCCAGCACGTCGCCAACCTGCTGGCCTTCCAGCCGGACGAGCAGATCGCCGAGATCCTCGCGATCCGCGACTACGAAGCGGTGCCGTACCTGGTCCTCGCGACCAAGGCCGGCCTGGTGAAGAAGACCCCGCTGAAGGACTACGACTCGCCCCGCTCCGGCGGTGTCATCGCGATCAACCTCCGGGAGACGGAGGATGGCAGCGACGACGAGCTGATCGGGGCGGAGCTGGTGTCGGCCGAGGACGATCTGCTGCTCATCAGCAAGAAGGCCCAGTCGATCCGGTTCACCGCCACGGATGAAGCCCTCCGCCCGATGGGCCGTGCGACCTCGGGCGTCAAGGGAATGAGTTTCCGCGAGGGCGACGAACTGCTCTCGATGAATGTGGTGCGGCCCGGTACCTTCGTGTTCACTGCCACGGACGGCGGGTACGCGAAGCGCACCGCCGTCGACGAGTACCGCGTCCAGGGCCGTGGCGGCCTCGGTATCAAGGCCGCCAAGATCGTGGAGGACCGTGGTTCGCTCGTCGGCGCGCTGGTGGTCGAGGAGACCGATGAGATCCTCGCCATCACGCTGTCCGGCGGTGTGATTCGTACGCGAGTCAACGAAGTCAGGGAGACCGGCCGTGACACCATGGGCGTCCAACTGATCAACCTGGGCAAGCGGGATGCCGTGGTCGGTATCGCGCGTAACGCCGAGGCCGGTCGCGAGGCCGAGGAGGTCGACGGAACCGAGGACGCCGAGGATGGTGTCGTGGCCGGGACCTCCGAGACGGCTGAGGTTGCCGAGGGCACGGAGCCCTCGGCTGGGGAGCACGAGGAGTAGAGCGTGAGTGGAGCCACGGGCGCCGGATCGGCCGCTGCTGAATCTGCTGCCGGAGCGAACGGTGCCCGTGGTTCCGCCACGGACTCCCAGGGGGTTACGGTGACCGACACCCGGGGGCCGCAGCCCCCCTTCGAAACCTATGGCGGGGAGCAGCAGGTGCAGCAGGGAACGCAGCCGTACCACCCGCCCCAGGCGTACCCCACGCCCCAGGGCGGGACGCAGGGCGGCCAGCAGCAGCCGGGGCAGCCCGGACAGCAGGCGCCCGCCGGGGTGCCTGCGGGGGCGACCACTGCCGTCCGCCGGCCGCGCACCGGGGCGAGCACACAGCCGCGGACGCGCAAGGCGCGGCTGCGGGTGGCCAAGGCCGACCCGTGGTCGGTGATGAAGGTCAGCTTCCTGCTCTCCATCGCCCTGGGCATCTGCACGATCGTCGCGGCCGCGGTGCTGTGGATGGTCATGGACGCCATGGGCGTCTTCTCCACGGTCGGCGGGACGATCAGCGAGGCGACCGGCTCGAACGAGAGCAATGGCTTCGATCTGCAGTCGTTCCTCTCGCTGCCACGCGTGCTCATCTTCACCTCGGTGATCGCGGTCATCGATGTGGTGCTCGCCACGGCGCTGGCGACGCTGGGAGCCTTCATCTACAACCTCTCCGCCGGGTTCGTGGGCGGAGTCGAGCTGACACTGGCCGAGGACGAATAGTCGGCAGGTCCGGGGGGCAGACAACCGATTTTGGGACTGCCCCCCACGTGCGCTAACCTTCAGGAGTCAGCGCGCAGCGCGGAGGGGCTATAGCTCAGTTGGTTAGAGCGCATCCCTGATAAGGATGAGGCCACAGGTTCAAATCCTGTTAGCCCCACAGTGACGATCGGCCCGGACGGAGACTCTCCCTCCGGGCCGATTTCGTGTCCCGGGTACCGAAGTTGGGCCCTCCCGGAGGCGGGGGCCGGCCCGGACGCAGGTCACCGAACGGTATCGGCCGGTGTGTC
>NZ_JBSGZO010000053.1:0-30528 GCF_053611045.1 Streptomyces sp. NPDC054841
CGAATACGCCCAGTATGAGGACGCCCCTCCGCCTTGCGATGCACCGCATCTGACGCCGCGCGCTGATCCACCGGGGATTACGGGACAGCCCTTAGTGAGATCCCCCATTTCGTCACCCTGACGCGATTTTGGCGAACCTGGGGCTGCGTCATGAGGCCTCTGCGATGCTGAAGGCCGATCGAGAGGGGCCGCAGCGATGCAGTGGAAGATCCACGGGGAACGTCCGATCTACGAGAACCCATGGGTGAACCTGTGGCTCACCGATGTCGAGACGCCGGACGGGCACCGTTGGGAACACCACGTCGTCAAGCTCCGCCACCTGGCCGTGGCCGCCGTGGTCAACGAGCGACGTGAGGTTCTGATGATGTGGCGGCACCGCTTCATCACGAATGCCTGGGCGTGGGAGTTGCCCATGGGCCTGGTCGAGGAGGGCGAGACGCCGGCCGACGCAGCGGCCCGTGAGGTTCTGGAGGAGACCGGCTGGCGCCCCGGCCCGATCAAGCCGCTGATCTACGCCGAGCCAGCCAACGGCATCACCGACTCTCAGCACCACGTCTTCCGGGCCGACGGGGCGACATACGACGGGCCGCCGACCGAGAAGAACGAGTCGGACCGGATCGAGTGGATCCCGCTGGCCGACGTAAGGGTCATGATCGACCGGCGCGAGATTGTCAGCAGCGGCTCCCTGGTCGGGCTGCTCTACGTGCTCATGGACGAGGCGATCCGCTGACTTGGCGGGGCAATACTTCCCGGAGACGGGCCTCGAACGCCACCGCGGCTGGCTCCCGGCGGAAGGGCTCCAGTTGCTCGTAGAACTCCTGGAGGTGGCCGGCGACTCGTTGCGAGCTGACGGCCGCCGCCGGGGCCAGCGCGTCGATGGCCGTGTGGCACGCCTCGTCGAGTTTGCTGCGCTGGAGCTGGGTGCGGGCGAGCCAGAAGGCGTGGAAGGCGCGGCCCCGGTGGTTCGATTCGTGTTCGCGGCGTAGCGCGTCCGCGATCAGGGGTTCGGCGAGGGCAGCTTCGCCCAGTCGGCCGTGTGCGATGCCGGTGTCCACGATCAGCTTCGGCTCGTCGAAGTACGCCACCCACGCCGGGTCCGGATCGCCGGAACTGATCCGGCCGAAGTAGGTGTGGGCTTCCGAGATCGCGCCGTGGGTGGCGCTGTGGTTCCCGAGGGTGGCGTGGGCGAAGGCTTCTCGCATGGCGAGCATGGCCAGCACGCGAGGCGTTGTCCCCACCGCGCCCCAGGCTTGGTCCTGGGCCGCCGTGACGAGTGCGAGAGCATCCCCGGGCCTGTCCTGGTAGGTGGCCTGGAGGCTCATGCAGGCGAGGACGTTGGCCATGAACTGGCGGTCGTCCACGGCCTTGGCGAGACCGAGCGCCTCGGTGAAGTAGGCGCGTGCCTGGTTGTACTGGCGGGCGTCGAAGTAGGTCCATCCGGTGAGCCGGGCCAGCTCGGCCGCGATGCTGTGCAGGCCGTCCCGCATAGACGCGGGGCGCTGTTCCTTGAGGAGATCGACGACGTAGCGGAGCTGGCCGACGACCGCCGGCCGTAAGGTCTCCCCGCCGTGCTCGTCGTCGCGGCGCCAGTAGTCCGCGATCGACGAATGCAGCGCGTCCAGCGTCGACGGGCTGAGATCCCGCTCGGCCGCCAGGGCGAGGATGCTGTCCACGTCGGCCCCCGGCAGCCCCGCAGCCAACTGCGCCTCGACAGGCGCCGACTCCTCCTGGGGTTCTCGTGGTGTGACGGTCAGGTTCTGCGGGGTCTCCCACGAGCGCCGGGCCAGGCCGAGCATGTGGCCGGGGATGCGCAGTCCGTCAGAGATCCGCTCGATCACGTCCATATGCACCAGCTGCCGCCGCCCGGCGATCACCTCGCCGACGCGGCTGGGGGTGAGGTCGCAGCGTCGCGCGATCATGGACGGGTAGATGCCTGCTCGCGCTTTGACCAGCTGAAAGATGCGGCCGAAGTCTCTGATCTGGCATGCCTCGATCATCACCGGGTCCGTGAGCAGGCTGACCGGGAGTTCCTTCGAGCGGGGTGGCTCGGGCATCGGGCACGCTCCGGCGTGAGGACTACGGATCGCTGCTCTAGGTCAACCGAGGGTGATGTTACCCAAGTTGGGTAATCCGCTTGGCCTTTCTGACCGAGCGCGCGGATCGCGATGCTCCCGACCATGGCGAACGGACAGGACGAGGTACGGATGACGCTGCGGGTCTCGCACGACTCCGGCCGGACGTGGGGGCCTCTCACGGAGGTCCGCGTGGGCGAGGATCCGGTGGTCCCGGACAACCCCGGCGGCTTCCCGGCGTGTGCGTGCCGTCGGTGCAGGGAGCGGAATTCCGCGGGCTTGCTCCGGATGGTGTCGTGATGAGGTGCGCGCAATGGCGGCGGCTGCCGCTGGACCTGCTACGGGAAGCCCGCGAGAGGTCGACCTCGGGATGCGTCGACAGTGCCGTGCAGTGCCAGCTGTCCGCACACGAGGACGGTGAGCACTACGGCCTCCTCGACGACCTGGATTACGGCACCGCGCTCTGGCTCCGCTGGCATGAGGCCGAGTTGGGCCTGGTCGTGCTGCCGGACTGCCCGGCGGTCGCCCCGGGGCCCGACGGTGAGGGCTGCTGTCTGTTCGCCGGCCACACCGAGCAGCACACCTGGGAAGACGCCCTGGAGGAGGCCTCGTGCACCAGCTGATCATGAGCCCACGCAACCGCACGTTCCTCGTCGCCCGCCCTGACTCTTACGGCGGAATGCAGACCCGGCGCCTTCGCCCTCCTCGCAACGAGAGCTGCGGGGACTGTGGCGGCAGCGGCGCCGACTCGTCCGGCAAGAGCTGCGGCACCTGCAACGGGCTCGGCGAGATCTACTGCCGCGTCGGCCGTCGGGCTGACGCGTGCCGTCGCATTCCATGATCCGGAAGGAGGGCCACTGATGGCCCACGCTCTGATCGCATCCCCGTTCCTCGACGGGCACCTGCTCCTCAAGCCCGGAGCGAGGGCCGGGGCCCGCATCCCCGCCGACCACTACGAGGGCATCCGGCAGGCCGCCGCCGACGGTGAGGCTCTGCCTGCCTGGGCGGTACAGACCGCCGTCGACGTCTGGGGCGTCGACCTGAGCGGCCGACCCGCGCAGGGCACTGTGCTGGTGCGCGAGCCGTCCCCGTACGGCTACTGCCGCGCCTCCTGGGAGATCAACCTCGGCTGCAACTTCGGCTGCAAGCACTGCTACCTCGGCGAGCGGCCCTTCTCCGGGCTCGGCTGGGAGGACAAGGTGCGGCTGCTGGACATCATGCGCGACGCCGGTGTCCTCTGGCTCCAGGTCACCGGCGGTTGTTCGCGCGGTCGTGGTGTCCCTCGCAGGTCGTGTCGCTTCAGTTGCGGGCGGAGAGGCCCGGCCGTGTTGCCATGACGACTCGCATCGTGTCCCTTTCGAAGACGGCAACGACCGTAACACGTGAGGAAGATCACCTCGAATGCCCGCTGCCCGCCGACCGCACGCGGATTCCCTGGGACGTCAGATGCAGGAGCCGATTGCCTGCTCTTTGTCTTGAGGCGGCGGGTGGTGTAGCGGGCTGCGGCGGCGCGATCGCCGTGGCGGTCACGCGTCGCCCCCGAGAGAGTCGCCGATCCGGTTGAGGAGGACGGCGGCGTCGGCGAACCATTCGGCGCCGTGGACAACGTGGTCAAGGACGACGAGACCCGTGAACGGGCGAGGGCGGTGGGGTGGGTGGCTCGGTGTTCGGCGACGCTGAGGAGCAGCAGTTCCGGCAGAGGGAGCAGGCGGTGCTCTTCTGCAGGAAGATCTGTGCGTGACTGACTTCCTTGAGGAGCACCAGGCGCTCATAGTCTGGCTCTTTCCCATCGTGCTCGCCTTCGCCGGAGTCTGGCTCGGAGCCTGGATCCAGGCCCGTGGGGGCCACGCGCAGGCCAAGGCTGCGGAGAAGGCAGCAACAACGGCTGCGGCAGCAACCCTCCAAGCGGTCCGCGAACAGGCCGACCACGCCGCGGCCGCCGCCCACGCTGCGGCTCTGCGCGAGCAGCGGATCAGCGCAGCGACGAACCTGATCCACGCTGACAGGGCCTTCGGCCGAGTGCTGCACACGCTGTTCCGGCAGCCCGACGGGGGAGCTTCCACGCCCGCATACGACGAACTTCTCCACGCCTGGGGGGTGGTCCAGCTTGTCGCACCCGCCTCCCTCACCGCAGTGTCCTCCCGCGTTCTGCATGCGTCGCAGGACCTTCAGCGTCTTGCGCGCGAACGAGGTGAGGCGTACCGGTTCCACATGCAGTTGACGGGCGTACGTGTCTGGATGCCCGAGTACGAGGATGCTCGTCGGGCCGTGGAGGCCCTGAATGCTTGGCGTGCCGCGTATGAGGCCGAGGACTCGAACATGATGGATGCACACGATGCGGCGTCGGCGGCTCTCGACCGGATCCCTAATCTGAGCTCAGAGGGAAAGTCGGCTCTGCTCAACGACGGCTTGGAGCCTGAGATCGGCCCCTTGCTTGAGCAGTCCTGGCGGGAGCACAACGAGGCCATGGACGAATTCGTCCGCTGTGCGCGCGCTGCGCTGGGTGTCACCGACTAGGAAGCCGCCCCTCGCACTGCTCGGCAACCGAGGGTTGGCGGCCAGGCACTCGCGGATCACCTCTTGGACGATGGGGGGCTCCATGGGCCCAATGTTCCCCCGATCCGAAATCGGGGGAACACCTGACAGATCGGGGACAAGTCCGATAGATCTGTGCCCGTGAGCGACTCCATGCCCGAGGACGGGAAGCCCGAGAACAGCAAGCCCAGGTCCGTGACCGAGAAGGCGAAGGCCCTGGCCGAGAGGCACAAGGGCAAGCTCATCGCCGCCGGGAGCATCCTCCTAGCCGTCGGCGCCGTGGTCACCAAGACGGCCCTGGAGCAGCTCGCTCAGCGCGACGAGGACACCGAGGACGCCCCCGTCGCAGACGCCGAGGACTTCACCGAGGTCAAGGAGAGCGAGTCGGACTCCGCCTCCGGCAAGCCGCGAAACTCCCCAGTCGAGCACGGCGTGAAGAAGCACACGAGGACTCTCCGCGACGGGCGTGTCATCGAGATCCCGCCTTACAGGCGGGGCGGCGCCCGGAACGACGACGAGGACTCCGGCGAAGCCGCAGCCTGAACGGCCGCGCCGGAGCTGCCCGCGGCGGCCGGCTAGATCATCTATTCCAAGGGGTCAGTGATCGTAAGCGATCAGTGAGCGCAGGAAGGTTTGTCCGGTGGCGTCGTTGTGCCAGATCTTGGCGGTCAGCGC
This sequence comes from Streptomyces sp. NPDC054841, assembly GCF_053611045.1. NCBI lineage: Bacteria > Bacillati > Actinomycetota > Actinomycetes > Kitasatosporales > Streptomycetaceae > Streptomyces > Streptomyces sp. NPDC054841. The sequence goes on from NZ_JBSGZO010000053.1 coordinate 5,283, forward strand.
GAGGATGCTTTGCATGACGCGGGCTATGCCCCCTCCGGGTGTGCGCCCTCGGTACCGTTCGAGGTCGAGCTGTCCAACGATCTTGGACACCCTCGTTCTCGTCTCCGCCGGCACCCCTTGGACCACACCACCAGGAGGAACCAGTGTCATACCTGCAACCGCTCACCCCCGAGGAGAAACTCGCCGACGCGAAGAAGCAGTTGAGCCTCCCGCGTATCGTCGTGATCTGCGGCTCCACCCGCTTCATGACCGAGATGACCGAGGCCGATCTGCGCGAGACCAAAGCCGGAAAGATCGTCGTCAAACCGGGTTGCGACATGAAGTCGCCGCACGAACTTTGGTCCGATCCTGTCGAGGCCGAGGCGCTGAAGGTTCGACTCGACGATCTGCACCGGGCGAAGATCCGGCTCGCTGATGAGGCACTCGTAGTCGGCGACTACATCGGAGACAGCACCCGAGCCGAAATCACCTACGCCCGGTCGCTGGGCAAGCCCGTGCGGTTCACGCACCCCGAAGTCGACCCCGACGCTTGACCGCCCACCCCCACACCCTCCGCAGGCATCCCTTGGAGTTGATCACCTAGGTAGCGGAGTGACCTTGCTTCCTGCTCCGATCTGAGCACGTAGGCGCTCGATCTCCTGGTGTTGTGCGGCGATGCGAGAGAGTGCTTGCTGCTTGAACTCGGTCAACTCGGAGATCTGCATGTTGCGTTCGGCGACCCGTTCCTTGAGCTCACCCACGTGAGCTTTGAGTCGATCGATCTGCGCGGCTCGTGGGTCGACGATCTGGCCGGCCGCTTCGAGGGCCAGCAGGCGGCGGCTGAATTCCTCGGCGAGATGCTGGTAGGGGCCGGGGCGGGAGGAGCCGTCACGGTTCTTCTTCGGGTAGAAGCCGGTGCGGGTGACCCCGGCCATTGCGGCAAGGGTCTTGATGTCGCGTCGGCTGTCCTCGGGGAGGTCCCCGGCGAGTAGGCGGTCCATCGCGGCGCGGATCGCCGTCTCGTTGTGCTGGCGGTCCTGATCGGTGATGCGTCCCATGTCAGGCTCCGTTTCCGACGGTGCTGTCGATTTCGGCGAGGACGTGCTCGCAGCGGGCAAGATCGACTTCCAGGCGTTCGCGTTCGGCTCTGTGTCCGCGGCCGAGGTTGCCAAGGAAGACCTTGGTGGTTGTCTGGTGCTCGGCCCAGACGGGTCGATGGCAGGCGTGGTGGGTGGCCTGCGGGCAACGCGTGGAGTCGCACATCCCGATCAGCGGCTTCTTGGCGTTCGGAGTCTGGGCGAGCCTCAGGCAGAGTGCCCGTGACGGGTCCGTGAACCAGCAGTAGTTGGCGACGCCGAGGTGGAGGGACGAGGCCCGCTTGGAGAGCATGGTGCGGATCTGCTGATCGTTGAGCACGACGTGTGGCGCCTTCGTCGTCTGTTCGTGCAGAGACCTGTCCACCGAGTCGAAGAACTTCACGAGGTCCCTCGCGCCCGGCCCGGAGGGCTGGATCCCCTGTTGGTGCTTGCGGTATTCGGCAAGCACCAGGTCAAGGTTGCGTTGCTGTTCCTCCGCGGTGACCTCGGCCAGGAGCCGGGACTGAGCGCCGCCGGGCCGATTCGCGTACCCCTCCGTCGTCGCCACGGACACATGCTTCAAAGCGATCTTGGTGGCGAGCACTCCGCCGGGCCGGTAGGCCAGGGCCACGGCCAACGTCCTGCGGAACATACGTATGCTGACCTGGTGCTCAGGGATCGGAGACAGGCCGAGCCTTTGCCCGCTGGGGCCGTTGACCCAGCGACAGAAGCGTCGGTAGAGCAGGTTGAAGGCGAAGTTCCCGAACAACAGGGTTCCTGGTTCCTCGGAGCCCATGAGATCCTCGGCGACCTTGACGGCTTGGTGGACCTCTTCCGTGACGATCCACTCGTCATCCGTGCCGCCGAGCGGCTGTCCCTTGATGACCTTGCTCGCCAGGCGATAGCGGACCATGCCCGGAATCGACTCCTCGGTCAGGCGGCAGCCCACGGCAAGCTCGGCGATCTCGCTGATCCTCATCCCGGAGACCGCCGCGGTGACGATGATGCATGCCGTCCGCAGCTGACGTTCCAGAGTCCGGACCTGATCTTCGGGAATCGGGACCGTCCACGGGATCTCGCCCTGTTCGTCCGCCCGGATGACCTCAGCGGCGTCCCGGCCCCATGGCTGCTCGACTCCCACCGCGTCCAGGGCCCGCAGGAGCACGGGACGCAGCGCCGGTAGGTGGCGGTAGTCGAAGCCGGAGCGTCCCGCTTCGCGGGCGAGCGAGTCGAGTGACACATGCAGGAGTGGATCGTCCGGCGCGAACGTGCCCTTGGACAGACGCAGGGTGATACGTCCCTGCGGAAGTCGGTCGAGGGGCCGGGCCTCGGCGATCCGGCGGCGTACGACTTCCTCCAGCACGGCCACGCCTCGGACGCGTGATTCTGGACTCGGTACCAGCTGCTGAAGGTCACGGACCTGGTCACGCAGCGCGAGGATGTGCGGGGCGAGGACCTGCACCATGTAGAGCGCGGCACCGAGCAACGGCTGCAGGACCTCGTCGGGGACGACGGGGGTGGAGTTCTCCCCGTTCCTGGTCCTGCGGAGGCCCGCGACCGTCGACGCGGCTCGCCCGCCGAAGGGCTGCAGGTCAACTGGGTAGCGGTCAGTACTGAACAGCGCCTGGTAGTGAGCCAGTTCGATGACGACGTTCGCGGCCCTGGCCATGGTCGGGCTCTGCTGCCCGATCACCTCGCCCTTCTTGTCGCGACGTCGCGCACGTTCCGCCACGTAGGCGGCGCAGTGGTACTCCGTTACGTCTCCGAGTCGGGAGATGCCGTGGCTGGTGAGCCAGTTCAGCCACCGAGCGGTCTCCTTCAGCTTCTGGTTGCACGTCTGCACGGTATGGCGTGTGCGTACGGCTTTCGGGAGTTCCCGGACCCGCTCATGGCCCGGGAGCATCAGGGCCGCGACGTACTCCTTGGCGACCACCCGCCAGAGCGGGTTGCGGATCGGGGTGAAGTCCAGGATTCGGTCGGCCGTCTTCATGTAGGCGGGGAGCCCGGTGACCTGGCTGAAGTCCCAGACGTCCTGTCCGAAGGCCGGCCCGGCCTGCCCGGGAGGAAGCGCGAATCCGGCCGCCGGGCAGAGAGCGAGCCCGGCGAATGCGGAACCCAGGGGCTCCGCGGTGCTCACGGCGGTGTGGCGTCTGATCACTGTGTGCGCTCCTCGGGAAGCAGCGGCAGTTCGTCGTCGGTATCGGCCACCGTGGCGGCCGCGCGGAGGACCAGTTGTGCGTCACGCGCGCGGAAGACATCGAGGACTTCATCGACGCGTTGCGCGTAGGGGCCGAAGACGGCCATGAACTGGGCGGCAGGCGTCTGCTTCCACTGGCGGGAGAAGAACGCCTTCATCCGTAGCAGATTCGGGACGTGCCGTGGCGCGAAGATCGCCAGTGGGCAGAGTAGGCAGATCCACGGTCGTGCCGGGCAGGGCTTGCCCGCCGGACCGTGCAGGCCGCTGAGTGGATCGGCGCAGGCTGCCACGAACACGTCGCGCTCGCCGCCGAGCAGCTCGGCAAGCGCCGAGTCGTCCAAGTCCATCCCGGCGACCAGCCGGGGAAGTTCCCCAGCAAGGTCCGCTGCCTGCTCATCCGTCAGGATCAGCGGGGGACGGGATTTGCGGAGCAGGTCGGCCTGAGCTTCTTCGATGATGGTCTCGACGGCGTCCTTCTGTGCCGGTGTGGTCACGGTCAGGTAGTGATCGCCTTCCACCCGGGGAGTGTGGTTCGGGTCCACGGTGGCTCGGGTGCTGCCGAACCAGCTTCGCCGTTCACGCAGAGACTGGTAGGTGGTCCGGATGCGGGATTCGTGGATCTTGAGCGGCTTTCCGTCGTCGCCGAAGACTCGGTGCTTGGTCATCCAGGCCCGCACCGGATACGTCGAAATGGGGGTCGTGTGCCACGGCCCCCCGACGCTGCCAGGCACGTGCCGCAGCCACAAGGCATCACGGAACTCGCGAGGAGCGTGGCGTCGGGACAGTTCGGAGTGCCGCAGCCACTGTTCCAGCAGGCGCACGCCGCGCCGGTTCAACGTCGTACTTTCCTTGGCCGTGCGGCCCTTGAGGTAGTCGAGCAGGACCACCCCGTCGCCGGCCCAGTCCAGGCCCTCGACGCTGAGATCGTCGACACCGTCGGGAACGACCCCGGTGTAGGTGGCGAAGAGGAGCCGGTAGGCCAGCGTCGCAGAAACGTCGGGGAACAGAGCGGTGGTCGCCCGCCTGAGCTCGGGGATCTGCCGGTTTACCCATGGCGTGCTCCAGCCGAGCTCCGCGCTGATCTCGGCAGCGGTGGTCGGGCCGCGATGAACAAGCTGCCAGTGCACGTTCGGTTCGCTCCACCCACCCTCGCGGGGATCCTGGCCTTCCTCGGCGGCGGCGAGCGCCCGCTGGTGAGCGGCGTAGGACTCTCGAACCACAGCACGGCATGCTTCCTGCAGTCGCTCCCACTCCCGCTCTCCGTAGGGAGCCAGCGGTGGCCTGGGTACGGTCCGGTTGAACGCCCGGCCGCGGACGAGTTCACGCACCTCGGGCCGCAGTACCCGTACGTCCTCATCGAAGACGGTCAGCATGCGACGGCAGGCCGCTTCAGCCTGATGAGACAGGCCCCACAAGTACTCTGCGAGACGTGCCCGGGAAAGCCCCGCAGCCGACCCCGTGAAACCGCCGGCGTCCAGGGTCTTGACCATCGCGCGGGCGGCGTTGACGTACATCTCCACGGTGGAGGGCGCATCGACCCGCCCGTGCGGGTGGACCAGTCCAACCAGGCCGCTGAGCAGCTCGCGGGCCAGGACCGAATTGGGGCACGTGCCGAAGGTCAAGGTGACCGTGGTGGCGTTGCTCAGGACGCATTCGATGCCCAGCGGCTCGTCGACGATACGCGCGGGCATCAACTCTCCTCGTCTTCGTCGAACTCGTCGTCGACCTCGTGGGCGACTGCCTCGCGGCCGACGGGATCGTAGAGGCGTTCCGCCCGGTCGTAGGCGTCCTTGTAGATGCGGGTCATGTCCAGGCGCCGAAGGTAGGTTTCCGTGACGAGCACACTGGAGTGCCCCAGCAGGTCGCGCAGCACCATCAGCGGATCGGCCTTGCTCAGGTAGAGCGCCAGCGCGGCATCGGCATCCGTGTCGCGAACGAGCTTCGCTGCCTGCGTGTAATAGCCGCCGACCAGCAGTTCCAACGCGCGCATCGCGAAGCTGTGACGCAGCCGGTGGGCGAAGACGTGAGGGAACCGGGGTTCGTGCCGATCACGGATCCGCGTCGAAGTGCGGGCGAAGACGGTGGGCCAGGCCGTGAACGGGCCGCCGTCGTGCCGGACCGCCAGCAACATGCTGCCTCCGTCCGGGGCGACCAGGCGCCGTCGCTCGACCGGCCGCAACGAAGCCCACTGCGTGCGCTTGCCGTTGACCCTCCCGCCTCGCGCATCCGCTTCGGTCACCACCAGCGGCTCCCCCCATCGCGCAGGCGGACGCCACGGCGAAGCCTCGACGGAGAGGGGCCGGAACAGGTCCATGTAGCCGTGTACTTCGGCCAGCGCCGCATAGTCGATCCAGGTCGTGCGGTACTTGCGTCCCTTCGTGATGCCGGCCGCCACCGGGAAGGGGATCGGCAATGCCGTCGGCGCGGGAGGAAGCGGCGGAACCTCGGTCGTGAGCAAGTAGGTGAACTCCTGTCGGCGCAGGCCAGTCGACAACGCCAGCCGGCCGATCGCCGCGTTGCGGGCAGTCTCCCTCCCGCGGAAGCCCTCGTCCTCGCCTCCGTCGGGCCGCAGCCCCGCCAGAGCACGCAGGAACAACTCGGCGAAGTCGTTCTCCAGGTACTTGATCGTCACGTGGGCCTTCGGGGTACGACGGTTCGCCAGGTTCACCGACCGCTCGCGTACCTGATCGCCGTAGAACGTCTGAGCCTGCTTGTAAGTGAACGGCTCGGCCGAAGCGACGCCTACAGCCACCGCCCACCGGTAGAAGCCGGACAGGATGCTCATGTGCTGGTTCCACGTCGTGGCCTCGATCCGCTGCTCCAGCGGACCGCTCGCCCGGAACACCGCGTACGAACTCAACGCCGCCTTCAGACGGGTCCGCTCCTCAAACGGGCCGAACCCGTGCGCGGCAAGATGCTCCAACCATCCACGCAACACCTGCGCGTAGTACCGCCACGACCGCGGTGACGGGCAGCCACTCGACGGCAGCTCACTCAGCCACCGATTCACGGCGACGGTCGGCCGCGGTACCCCACCATCCTCAAACAGCAGGTCGTCATCGACGAGCACCGGCATGCCCTCGGGGATCACCGGCCTGTCATCGAGACCCCAGGACTCCCAGCCATCAGCCGAGAAGAATGTCTGTTGCATGACGGGTGACTCTAGGTATGAGACACAGTCGACTGCAAACGACAGAACACTAGTTGGACGGATCTCAATGCTCGCGCAGGGCTTGAAAGAGACACCGCAACTAAGCGGCGACAACGGTGGCGAGCCCACCATGGACCGGGACTTCCAGGGCGCCTACCGGTACGCCTGGCAGGCCGGGATGATGCTCACCATCTCCACCAACGGTTTCGCTGCTCTGGCGGCCGGACCTGCTCAGGCTCTTCCGCGACTGCCCGCCCTACCGGCTGGTCGTCAGCATGTACGGGTCGAGCGAGGAGTCCTTCGACACGCTCACCCAGCGCCGTGGAGCGTGGAAGGCGTTCCGGCGCGGCATGGACGCCGCACGCGCGGCGGGCCTGCCTCTGCGTATCAACGTCGTGGTGACCGAGGACAACGCCTCTGAGGCCGACGAGATGGCCGCTCTCGCCGAGGAGTGGAACGTCGAGAACCACGCGTACACGAACATGACGCCCACGATCTACGGCGGCGGTGAGCCGCTGCTCGCCCAGTCCGCTGCCCACCTGCGGCAGCGCAAGCCGTTCGCCGGCTGCAACGCGGGACACACCTTCTTCCACGCCGACCCGCACGCCAAGGTGTCGATCTGCAAGGTCGGCCGGGACGGCCAGATCGACCTCATGGCCGAAGGCATCGATGGCCTCACCCGGCTCGGCGCCATCGCCGACCGCCTCATGCTTCGCACCGGTGGGTGCGAGGGCTGCGCCCTGTCCCGCACCTGCCGGGTCTGCCGCCCCCTGGCCAAGCACTACCAGGAAGCGAAGGCGCCGCTGCACAGCTACTGCCAACACGGAGACAAGGAGAACGCATCATGACCCCGCCCGTACTGGTGACCCTTCTGCCCGGCCCGCCGACCTCGGCGCGCCGCGCGGCACCGCCCGTTGCCGCCCTCTCGGTGACCGCCGTCCTGGACCTGGACGACGTCGTGGAGAGCGCGGAGTGCTCCTGCGACGCCGGTGACGACAACCCCCACTGACCGAGATCCGGTCGGTTCCGTTCAGGCCCTGGCGCGTTCGCGTCGGGGCCTGAGCCCTGACCGGCCGACGGTTAGGGTGCCGTTCATGTTCTTCCGCTGGGACTGGCTCCGGCCCGTACTGACCGCGCCGATCGTGCCGACTCTCGGCCCCGTCCATCCCGATGCCCTGACCGTCGACATCTTCGAGGACACCCTGCGAGCAGCCGCCACCGGGGACTTCCTGCCGTACGACAAGGACCGGCGCTGGAGCAGTGAGAAAGACGAGAGGGTCCTCCACAGCGACGTGGTGCACCAACCCGACCACACCCTCATCCCAGGCCTGACCCGGCGCGGACGTGGCACCGTCAAGGTCTTCGCCTACGGGCACCGTGACAGCGTCGTCCACGAAGCAGTCGAACTGGCCGCGAAGCTCGCCGCCGTGCACGACGCGGTCAACGCGAGGGTCGTGCGCCCGCTCGGCCCCGAGACCGGCTTCCCGCGCGGCACGCGCATCCAACTGCAGGACTTCACCGCCCGCCCCTGCCCCGACCCCGGCGGCCCGGTCCGCTCCGTCACCGACTGGCCAACCGCCGTGCAGGAGACCTTCGCCCCGTTCGCCACGGCCATGGCTGCCGATGGCCTGGCCTTCCTCCACACCCAGATGCAGGCCGGCCGGTGCGGCCCCGTCCTCGCCGCCGCCCCAGAGAACCGCATCGTGGGCGCGATCGGCCCCATGGAAGTGCGCCCCGACGCGATCGGATGCCCCCAGCTCCTGCCCCAGTACTTCGCCGTCCTGCCCGAGGCCCGAGGACGGGGTTTGGGCCGCGTCCTGTGGCGAGCCGCGATGCACTGGGGCCAGTCCCACGGCGCCGCCTACCAGCTCCTCCAGACCGAAGTCGGCGGCCCCTCCGACAGGCTGTGCCAGTCCGAAGGACTGACCTCCCTCGGCTTCAGCCACACCACACGGGCGTAGCCGACGGGTCTGGGCCCGCGCCCCGACCAGACTGGGGTCCCGGCCGGACCTCCCTTCCCCCTGATCCCGGCACCCGCCCTGAGTGCCGGGGTCTTCGTAAGCGAAGTACCGCCCACCCTCTGGCCGTTCGCTCATGCGGAGCGCGCGTTACCACGCGGCCGACCGGAGCGGCTTTGGCCGGTGTCCTGTTCGGGTTGGGGTCGGGCATGTTCAGGGGGCCGCACGCTGGCCCGGCAACTCGGGCCACACTGGCAACAGCCTCGCGGATAGCTGGGCATGTGCTCCGGCCATCCGCGCGGCCGCGGCGCTACGCGATCATCACGTGAAGGGCTCCGGCAACCATGATGAAGGTCCCGATGGCTGCAGGCAGTCCGCCTACTGCCGCTGCGGGAATCGACGCCGCACCTGCAACTGCAATGATCACCGCCCACCGCAGGGGGAGACGCTCTGGCTGACGCTCCACTTCATTCGACCTGCTACGACTGCGTACGCTCGACAAAGGCGTATCTCCCACTCTGCTGTCCGGCTGAGGATCAGAGCGCCGCTTTCGGTGGCTCCCGGCTGGTACCCGGGGGCCACCTCACTCATCAACACCGCTGATCCGGCTGCCCTCTTGGGCTGCCACTCCCACAATGCCTGCGCCGTCCTGGCGGAAGCGAGTAGAGTACGAGCACGGCTTGATCCGCCTGTGATGGGTACCAGTTGTTCGCGATATTTCACGGGCGGATCAAGGGGTTCAGAACAAAGGGTTCAAACTCGATGGTCAACTTCTTCGACCTGTTTCCCTTGTCCGCAAGCGAGCTCAAGCGGTTCCACGCTCGCCACGCCAAGCTGGAAAAGATCACCGCCGAAGCGAACCGCGCGTCCACACAGTTCGTGGAGATCAGGACAGGCAAGCAGTTGGTGCTTCGCAGCGGCTTCGTCTTCCGCCAAGATCCAGCTGAGGTCTCAGGAGATGCCTCCGACCGCCTACTGCCCCCGCCGGAGGAACGACCGCCGGCCACTCGGCTGGCGTCGCCGCGCGGCATCGCCTTGAAGGTCTTCCTCACCGCAGCGTTCGTCGCACAGTCACGCAGCCCTGGCGAGCGCCCCACAAACACGCTGCCTCTCAATGATCTCGACGCTGTCAGCTGGGTTGACCTCTTCGCAACGCCAGCAGTTCGAGGGGGCGGCCTGAAGACTTACGCAAGCATTCGGGACAAGAAGGCGCGCCAGCTACAGCACGCCTTGGGACGCCTCTCCAGCCCCGAGGTACAACTCGTTCATCTGCCGAACGCTTCGAAGGCCGTGGGCAAGTACGAGGGGTTCTTGCTACTGCATGAGCAGGGCGCCCCATACGGCGGCGGGGAGAACTCGGATCGCTACACAGTGCCCGGTCAGGACGGGCGAGAGCTGCTACTCAGCCTGCCGGCAGGACTGTTCACCAACGGATGGATCCATCTCCTGGAGGACAGTGAACTCGCGTTCCTGCTGATGATCGCGCGGCTGCATGCGCGGTTCGGCCATCAGCCGGTTTTTGCTGCAAGCGACATCCGCCTGCTCCAGTTCGGGCTAGGCAAGGATGCCTACGAAGCTCACCGCATGCTCAATCGCTTCGGCCTCGTGGAGGTCCAGGAGGACGCGGACCGATACTTCGAGGGTGGCAAGATCGCTGGCTTTCAGGAAGGTCGGCGGCCCAAGCTCCATCGGTTTCAACTGGCGCCCGCTGGCTTCGACCAGCAGGCGACGGCCAAGGTGCGCGAAGTGATTGAGCGCAAGATGACCTAGGGTCAGCCATCGCTCTGCCGAGTGGTCCACGCCTGGTCCACATGCCATGATCCAAAGCAGTACGCGGGCGAGTCAGGGTGAGACAGGACCCCATGACGAAGGGGTGTCCCTGGTCGGGACACCCCTTCTGGTCAGCGCGCTCGCCGACCCGCTGCGGTGGGTGTGGGATTTGAACCCACGGTGACTCGCGCCACGACGGTTTTCAAGACCGTTCCCTTAGGCCGCTCGGGCAACCCACCCCAGCCCCGTCCCACCTGGGGCGGAGCGACTACAGCCTACCGGCCTCCGGCCTCGCGCGGGGTTCGTGGTCCACACGGGGTCCACTGGCGCCGGCCTGCCGCCCAGGAGCACCATTCCACGGCGATCGTTGATCCGGCCTGGTGAAAGTGCGGTGTGTGCCCTCGCCATCGGGGACGCACACCGCTTGTCTACGCATCACATAGCTACGGCCGATACATCGCGGATGCGTCCCTGGTCGGTTGAAGTACGGTCTCGGCCAATGCGTCTTCGCGCAGTTCGACGGGGTATCCCGGCTGGCTCACCATGTCGGCGAATGCCTTACGGCTGGGGTAGGAGACAACCGCCACCGCATCCCACCCCTGCGCGGAGCCGCCGACGAGCGGTGCGCTCCCCAGGCCGTAGTAGAGGATCTTCACACCAGCGGCTTCGGCGAAGGGCTGAGCGTTCCGTAGATAGTCGGCGTACTTCTCGGCGCCACCCTCGCTGAACCGAAGGAGATTGAGCATCACTACGGGCGCCTCGGGGTCCTCCGCCACGAAACGTTCGATCTCCTCGACGCTCGGATCAAGGTTCATCGCCGGGCTCCTTCCACTCGCGCTCCACTAGATCACCCGAGCATGCAGTGAGCAATTTGTCACCGTCCGCGTTGAGGGTGGTGAGGCTTGGGGCCGTTTGGCATCACGGGCGATGGAACGGTGCTCCATGGGCACAGTGCGGCGGCGTGTTGTTGCCACTGATGTCGAAGTCCGCGCAGGTCAGGAAGAGGTAATTGAACTTTCCGAGCAGGAAGGCCAGGACCCCGACGGCGATGGTGACGCCCACTGCTCCCAACCGGTGCAGAAGAGGGAGTTCCGCGTAGTCGGGGACCAGAATCTTCGACAACAGCCACGCCAGCACAGGAGCACCCATCATGGTGAGGGCCACCTCGAAGTAGTGGAGGTATGCAGAAGGGTGAGTTCTCGGCGTCAGGATGGCCAGGATGATCCAGAGAGAGGGCAGGAACAGGGCGAGCCAGCCTCCCCGGGGGAGCGCGCCTCTCCTGTGCAGAAGCACCCCTGAGAAGAGGACGGCGGTCGCTACGGCCCACAGGGCGAGCACGGCGTCGAAGAAGACGACGTTGTATGCACCCAAGGTGAAAGCGGGCCACCAGACGACGAGGGTTCCACCCGTTGACGCGGCCGCCACAGCGCGCAGGGTCGGATCGACCTCGGGCAGGGTGCGCTGTTGCGGCGCACTCGGATCTCGCGATGCGCCATCGGCCATGTTCCAATCACCGTCCGGGACGAGAGAATGGCGGAGTCGCTGCTGCGTGCGGCGAACGATGCCAGGAGCGTCAGAGCAGGACCAATGCAGCGATCATGGTCAGGACCATGACGACCGTGGTCGCCATGATCGCGCCCGACTGCGTCGGGGCGAACACACCTGAGTCCAGTTGCCGGCCGACGGACCGGTACCGCGTGGTGCCGTAGATACTGACCAGCAGACCGCTGAAGACCAGGATGGCGCCCGAGGCCACCGCGTGAGCGCCCCTGTGGGGGGCGAACTTGGCGATGGCCACACCGAGACCCGCCACAGCAAGTCCGGTGCGCAGCCACGCCAGATACGTCCGCTCGTTGGCCAGGTGATCCCGGGCGCGGCTGCCAGTGTTCGGCGTGGCGTCCCGCGGAATTTCCCCGTCCATGCAGCCTCCCGTCAGCGCGGCCACCTGTCTGTCGACCGACCCCAGCCTGCCGGGTCCACGCCCTGTCGGCGCGCCCTGTCGCCCGGACGGACGAGGGGAGTCCTCCAGGCGGTGGTCTGCGACCTGGGCACACCGGGCGGTTCTCCGATGGCCGGTGCACTGCTCACTGGCTAGCATGAGGAAGGAGTGGTAAAGCACCAGCCGGGCGGAAGAGCGCCGTCATTTGACGACCTGGTGCACTGTCGCCTCTTCGTGCAGCGCGAATCGTTGAATTAGACACAATCCGCATGTACCCGCCTGCCCTGGCGTCAGTGGGATGCAGCCGAAGTGAGGCTGTACTCGCCGCAGTGTGCAGCACCCGGAATTCATTCCTTTACAGGGGTGGTCACCGAAACTCACAAGACCGCTGCCGCACTTCAGTTGCGGCGACACACGCGGGACCTCCCCTTCCCGCTGTCCATCAGGTACACGCGTGCCAGCGGTCGACGTCGTGTGGCCGAAGCCGGCACGAATGGAGGGACAGGCAGATGACGGCGAAAGAGTACAAGCCGGGGACTGCTTTTCCCGGTGTGATCGGCCGTACGGCCGATGAGTCGACGCCCGCGTGGCCGCAGCCGGTCAGGGCCGTTCCGGGAACGCCGAACGTCCTGTTCATCACACTCGACGACACCGGTTACGGCCAACTCGGCTGTTACGGCGGACCGATCGCGACACCGAACATGGACTCGCTGGCCGCGAACGGGCTGCTGTACAACAACATGCACACGACCGCTCTGTGCTCGCCGTCCCGTTCGTGCATCATCACTGGGCGGAACCATCACGCCAACGCCATGGCTCTGGTGACGGAGTTCTCCACCGGATATCCGGGGTACAACGGCCGTATTCCGTTCGAGAACGGGTTCATCTCCGAGATGCTCGTGCAGCAGGGATTCAACACCTACGCGATCGGCAAGTGGCATCTGGTTCCCTCGGAGTTCGAGTCCGCCGCCGGCCCGTACGACCGGTGGCCGCTGGGGCGGGGCTTCGACCGGTTCTACGGTTTCCTGGGCGGTGACAGCAGTCAGTGGTACCCGGACCTGGTCTACGACAACCACCAGGTCGAGCCTCCCGCCACGCCGGAGGAGGGGTATCACCTGACCCCGGACCTGGTGGACAAGGCGATCTCCTTCATCACCGACGCCAAGCAGGTCGCCCCGGACAAGCCGTTCTTCCTCTACTTCTGCCCCGGAGCCACACACGCGCCGCACCACGTGCCCAAGGAGTGGGCGGACCGCTACCGCGGCCAGTTCGACGATGGCTGGGACGCCTACCGCGAGGCCGCCTTCGACCGGCAGAAGCGACTCGGGGTCGCGCCCCCCGACGCCCGTCTGTCCCGGCACGACCCGGACGTGCCGGAGTGGGACTCCCTCTCCCCCGACGCCCGCCGTCTCGCCGCGCGGATGATGGAGGTCTACGCCGGCTTCCTCAGCCACACCGACCACCACATCGGCCGGCTGCTGGACTTCCTCAAGGAGTCCGGCGAGTTCGACAACACCCTGATCATGCTGGTCTCCGACAACGGAGCCAGCGCCGAGGGCGGGGTCACCGGGACGACGAACGAGGCGCAGTTCTTCAACAACGCCCCCGAACCACTCGAAGACAGCCTCCGCTCCATCGACGAAATCGGCGGACCGAGCACCTTCAACCACTACCCCTGGGGCTGGACCTGGGCTGGCAACACCCCCTTCCGCCGGTGGAAGCGCGAGACCTACCGCGGCGGCGCAAGCGACCCGTTCCTCGCCCACTGGCCCCAGGGCATCCAGGCCCGCGGCGAGGTGCGCACCCAGTACGCCCACATCATCGACATGGTCCCCACCGTGCTGGACGTGCTCGGCATCGAACCCCCGGCCACAATCAAGGGCGTACCCCAGTCACCCCTCCACGGCGTCAGCTTCGCCCACACCTTCGACAACGCCGCCGCACCGACCCTGCATCACACGCAGTACTTCGAGATGATGGGCCACCGCGCCATCGACCACGACGGCTGGCGAGCAGTCTGCCCCTGGCCCGGCCCTTCCTTCACCGAGGCGGGCAAGCCCTTCGGCACCCCCATCAGCTCGGAGACCCTCGCCACGCTGGATCACGAGGGCTGGGAGCTCTACCACATCGACGAGGATTTCGCCGAGACCAACGACGTGGCCGCGGAGAACGGGGCAAGGCGCATCGAGATGGTCTCCCTCTGGTACGTGGAGGCCGGAAAGTACGGAGTCCTGCCCATCGACAGCAGCGGCGTGCAGCGGCTGATGACGGAACGGCCGCAGATCTTCGCCGAGCGGACCAGCTACACCTTCCGGCCTGGCACCGAGACCCTGCCCGCCGCGGTCGCGCCCCGCGTCCTCAACCGCCCGTTCGCCATCACCGCCGACGCCGAGATCCCCGCAGGCGGCGCCGAAGGCGTCTTCCTCTGCCAGGGCACGAACGTCGGAGGCTTCACCTTCTACATGAAGGACCGGAAGCTCCACTACGCCCACAACTACCTCCGACGCGCGATGTACGGCGTCACCTCCACCGAGGAGGTACCCGAAGGCCGGCACGAGCTGCGCTTCGAATTCGAGGTCACCGGAAAGCCAGATATCGCCCAGGGCAAAGGTGTCCCGGGCCGCGCGCAGCTCTACATCGACCGCCATCTGGTCGGTGAGACCGAGATCCCCGTCACCACGCCGATCATGTTCAATCCCGGCGGCATGACCTGCGGTGCCAACCCCGGCTCCCCGGTGACACCCGACTACACGCCGCCCTTCCGGTTCACCGGCACACTGCACGCCGTGACCGTCGACCTGTCCGGCGAACTGATCACCGACGCCGACAGCGAACTGCGCATGCACCTGGCCCGCCAATAGCCCCACCCCGGTCGGAGGGCTTCAGCGACCCACGTGCCTCAGAAGCCCTCCCGGCCCCAGTGCAGCTGAATCTCCAGCCACTGACTCTCCTGCCGCCAGACATCCAGCACGGACACCAGGTGGCGGCTCAGTCCGGCAGCAGTCAGCGACCGCCACTGGTGACCAGCCAGGAACTGGGCCAGCACCGCGATCCGCTCGTCCTGCCGGGCAACCCGTGCCGTGCCGGCAATCCAATGGGGGTCAACAGCGGTAAGGGCACGGCGGCTGACCGCCTCCGGCGTAAGACTTTGCCAGGCATACGGGGCCAGCGCCGCAGTCACGGCGACGACCCGCGGGTCGTCTGGGGCAACGAGTCGCAACATCTGAGGATGCCCTTCGCTGGAACTCTCGACGGTCAGGAACCCCCGTCGACCATCCGTCGCCCGAGTGCGCTGCTCGGTGCAGGATATCGGGCAGATGGTACGACGTTCACATATTTCCCGCTACCGTCGACGGCCGTCCCCGTCGAGCCGTCAATCGGAAGGGCCGAGAGATCATGACCTACCAGCTGCGTTCCGAAGACCTCGGCTTCACCCGACGTGCCCCCTTCCGGCAGACCTGCACCCAAGAGCTACGCGCTTCCGCCGACGCGCTCTTCGAGCAGCTCGCCGCATATCCGGAGAACTGGCCCCGCTGGTTCGCACCGGCCAACGACGTCCACTTCGAGGGCTCACCCCCCTACGGCACAGGCTCATTGCGCTGCTTCCGCCTGTACCGCGTGATCCGCGCCCGTGAACGAATCATCGCGTGGGACCCCGGCAGGCGTTTCGCCTACTGCGCCCAGGAAACCAACGCCCCAGGAGTTCGGGCCTTGGTGGAAGAGTGGACCCTGACACCCTCGGGAGACGCGAGAACCACCGTCCGATGGACTCTCGCTGTCGACTCCCGGGCCCCCGTCCACCTGCTCCTGCGATCGGGACGGCACCACATCAACAAACTCTTTCGCGAGGCGGCCCAACGGCTCGAAGCAATGTGCTCCCACGCCTGACTGAAGGCCGATGACCTGTAGGACTCCACACACGGCACGCGACGTCGGTACCGTCGAGGGTAGAAGCCCCGACGGATGGAGCACGATGCCTCGCCGCCCGCTGAACCGCCGGCGCCTCACCCATAGGGGGGCGTGCTGATGCTGGAAGAAGCCGAAGAGATCGGCCGTCGCGCACGCCGCGCACGGCTCCGCCTCGGCATGACGCAAGCCGACCTCGCTGCCGCCCTGGGTAAGACGCAGGGCTGGGTGTCCAAGATGGAACGCGGACACATCGAACTCGATCGCGTCGGCCTGCTCAACCTCCTCGCCTCGGAGCTGCATGTACACCCGAACGACCTGATCGGACGGCCGTACAACAGCTCTCCGGCCGAGAATCAGTGGCAGGTCTCTGCCGCAGCGATCATGCGTGAGCTGCGCCGTTACGACCTCGCTCCCGTCTTCGACGGGGCTCCCCGCCCAGCCGGTCAGCTGTGGCAGGAAACCACCCGCCTGCACCGCCTCCGCGACGCTGCTGCCAACGTAGCGATCATGCAGGTGCTCCCCGACCTGTTCCGTGAGGCGCGTGCCCTGGCCGAAGTCGCCACGGGCCACGAGCAGGAAGAGGCGTACGCGATCTACGCGGTGTGCTGCAAGTTCGCTCACACCGCCGCGCACGCCCTTGGGCACCCGGAGCTGGTCGCCATGGCATGCGAACGGGCTGCATGGTCCGCACGGCTGTCAGGCGACCCTGTGATGCCTGCCGTCGCCGACTGGATGCGTGTCTGGGACATGTGGGCCACAGCGGATTGGGATGACTCCATTGCCCTGGCGGACAAGGCACTTCGCAGCGTGCAGCAGGAATACGACCGGGGTGAGCCGCTGGCCGTGCGGGCGTGGGGGTCACTGCAACTGCGCGCGGCTGTCTCAGCTGCGCGGGGCGGTCGCAAGGCCGAAGCGAAGGATCGGATCAAGCACGCACGGAGCGCAGCCAAGCGGATGGTCGAGGCCGCCGGCCCTCCGATCTACGACCGTCACAGCCTGACGTTCTCGCCGGGCAACGTGCAGATCCACGCGATCAGTGTCGCCCTGGAGATGCATGAGCAACGCGAGGCCCTGTCGATAAACCGGCGCACGGGCAAGGAACTTATCGAGTCGCTTCCCAACTCTCGTCAGGGGCATCACCACATGGACCTGGCGCGCGCATGGCTGTGGGACGGGAACCGCGACAAGGCACTCAAGGAACTGGAGAAGGCGGAGAGCATCGCCCCCCAGCTCGTCCGCAACCATCCCATCGCCCGGTCAACCCTGCGCAGCATCGTGTACGCCGAGCGGGCGAGCACTCGTGAGAAGCTGCGCCGCATGTCAGACCGCTTCCACCTCGACGGATGAGGGTCGTATTCCTGCGGTTCATATTGGGCCCCGGAGATATTCCTAGCTTCGGGGCATGGCCGAACGAACCGCGAAGCAACTTCCCGCTCCGGGCGCTGAGTTAAGCGCTGGCGCCCCGTTTCACCCCCGTTTCGGCGACCTGGCGCTCGACCTCGCCAAGGGCGGAAAGATCGGCATAGTCGTCGCCCTGCCGAGCGACACCTCGGCGTCGTACCAACTGCGTCCGCCGGGCGGGGGAGAAGACTGGCGTGCCAAATCGGACGGGTCCACTTTGCGCCCCGTGCCGGTGCCGGTCACGCACGTCACGCCTATGCGGCGAGACGCCATCTACGACCACCGTGCCCAGCAGGCCGCGCTGCCGGTATCCGTTCACTACGAAGACGGCGGCGCCTGCGAGACGGCGCTCGTGCTCACTCCGGCCCAAGTCGAGCTGTACTCCATCCAGTTCACACGGCTCATCGCAGCCAGGGAATCGGCACGGGAGCATGCGCGGTGAGCCCGGCCGTGCTGATGCTCGCCCCGCCGACTTCTGCACGTGCCTCGATGCGGTCGCCCATCGCCTTCCGCTGTGAGGCGACCGCCCACGACCTCAGCGGCTCCCGCGAGGTGCTGCTCGCCACCTACCGGGGCCGTTCCCCACGGCTCGCCGCCCGTTGGCTACGCGCTGAGGCTCACCACCTCGCCCGGCTGCTGTCCCCGGACCCTGATGCTCTGTCCCTCCGGGAGTGGTGCGTACGGCGCTCGATGCGCTGACGCTGAAGCAGAACGGCACGGCCGCTGCTGAGAACACCGTGAACCGCAAGCGGACGGTCTTCAGCAACTGTCTCCGATACGCGGTGGAGCGGGAGTTGCTGACGGCCCTGCCCCTGGACAAGGTCGACTGGACCCCGCCCGAGACCGACGACGAGATCGACTTCCGGTTCGTCCCCGGTCCCAAGCTGGCGAAGGCACTGATCAACGCGGTCGGTGAGCAAGGCGAACGGGGGCGACACCTTCAGGCGTTCTTCGGCTGTCTCTACTACGCGGCCAACCGCCCTGGTGAGGCGGTCAGTCTCCGTGAGGACGACTTCACCCTTCCTGAAGAGGGCTGGGGCGAAGTCCTACTCTCCGCGAGCATGCCCCGAGTCGGCTCGGGATGGACGGGCACAGGCGAGTCGTTCGATACGCGCGGTCTGAAGAAGCGGGCTCGCAAGGCCACCCGGCCGGTTCCGATTCCGCCGGTTCTCGTGCGCCTGGTCCGCGAGCACATCAAGGAGTTCGGCACCGCCGACGACGGCCGGCTGTTCCGTGCGGCCCAGGGTGGCCACCTCCTGTCCAAGGAATACGGGGAGGTATGGAAGGCAGCCCGCACGGGAGTGCTGACGGAGTCTGAGGCAGCCTCGCCACTGGCTGACGTGCCGTACTCCCTCCGACACGCGGGCGTCTCGCTCTGGCTTGAGTCCGGCGTCACCCCGGCCGAGGTGGCACGACGGACAGGCCACAGCATCGCGGTCCTTTTCCGCTTCTACGCCAAGGCCATCCACCGCAACCAAGCGCGGGCCAACCAACAAATCGAACAGGCTCTCGACATGATCGACGAGCACGACGACGAGTAGGCCGCAAACCGGCTCGTAGGGGCGTCCCTTGTGGGGCGCCCCTCTTGTTTTAGGAAGTCGGGACCTTCCCAAGTCGTCTGCCTGCATCCTGCATTCATGGATCAAGGACATGTAGCACTGGTGTCGGCGGGTGCTGGCCTCTTGGGTGCGATCGGTGGCGCAGCCATCGGCGGTGTAGCCGCTGCGAGAGGGGCACGACTTGGCGCGGAGACGACGGCCCGAGCGACCAACCAGCAAGTACACGATCAAGCAACTGCGGACCACGATCACTGGCTTCGCGGGCAACGCCTTGAAGCGTGCCGCGTCTTACTCACGGCGTACGACGAGTACGCCATAGCTGCGTCGATGCTGACCAGAGTGCTTGAGCGGGAAGCTGATGGGCCCAGAGACGTTGGGCAGGCTTTCGGGCAGGCGGTCTCGGCGTTCCGGAACGCCTATTGGCAGGTCCGTCTCGTGGGCTCCCCTGACGTGCGAGAGCATGCGTCGCGACTACGAACGCACCTCGAAGATCACAAGGATTGTGTGGACCGGTGGATGGACGCTGTCCTCTCCATGCAAGGCTCCTCGGCGGCCTCTGAGCGGGCGGAGGAAGAGCGGCTAAGAATCCAACTGGGCGAGCTGCATGACGCGTTCATGGAGACGGCAAGTCGCGCCATATCCGAGCGCCCAGCGATCGCCTGAGCCAGCTCGGGCCCCCTATCAACGCGTTGAGAGGACGAGAAGACGTGGATGTGTACGAGGCCGTGGACAGTCGCCGGGCCGTGCGGGCGTTCAGCGATCAGCCAGTACCCAAAGAGGTACTCGAACGAGTGTTGGCCGCAGCAACACGGGCTCCATCGAGCGGGAACCTCCAGCCGTGGCATGTATATGTCGTGACCGGCGAGCCCTTGGCCGAACTCAAGAGGCGCGCAACGTCCAGGGCACTGGCGGGCGACCCGGGTGATGAGCGGGAGTACCCGATGTACCCGGCCGAACTGACCCCGCCGTATCTGGACCGCTTCTCCGCCGCAGCTGCCCAGCGGTACAAGGCACTGGGAATCGAGCGCGACGACCCCGACAGACCCATGAAGATCGCCGCCTTGAACTCAGAGGCGTTCGGGGCGCCCGTCGTACTGTTCTGCTACCTCGACCGGACGATGGGGCCCGGACAGTGGGGGGACGCGGGGATGTACTTGCAGACGGTCATGCTCTTGCTGAGGGCGGAGGGACTGCACAGCTGCCCCCAGGTGATGTGGACGATGTATCGCAAGACCGTCAGCCAGATAGTCGGGGCCGATGACAGGCTCGTGCTGTTCTGCGGTGTCTCGGTGGGATTCGAGAAGGAAGGCGTGCCATCACTGCGTACCGGGCGGGCAGGCATGGCAGAAACAGTGAACTTCATCGGGATGTGACCTAGGCGGCCAAGATCTACGTGACAGGCCCTAGTGGTCCCGGCTCCGCGCCGGCGTCATTGGACTGGTACCGCAACGCCGCCGGGCGGGCTGAGCTCTCTGTGCTCTCATGGTCGCGAACAAGCATCCAGAGCTCCCGCTCGTCGGGGATACGCGACAGCAGATCTCCAGGTCAATGCAGATATCACGGTCCAAGATCTGGTCCACGCCTGGTCCACACGCACTGATCCACAACGCGACAGGACCGGGTCAAGGTGAGACAGACCCCATGCAGAAGGGGCGCCCCTCATCGAGGGACGCCCCTTCTGACCAGCACGTCTGTGACCTGCGGAGGCGGTGGGATTCGAGCCCACGGAGACGCTTTCACGTCCTCACGTTTTTCAAGACCGTTCCCTTAGGCCGCTCGGGCAACCCACCCCGCGCCGCCCCGATCATCGGGATGGCGCGTGCACAGCCTAGCCCGTCAGCCGTCGCCCTTGCGCTCGCCCAGGGTGATCGTGGTCGTGACCTCGCGGCCGTCGCGTTCGTAGGTGAGGGTGACCTTGTCGCCGGGCTTGTGGTTCCAGATCTCGCTGATCAGGGTCGGGCCGCTGTCGACCGGCTTGCCGTTGAACTCGGTGATGACATCGCCGGGCTTGAGACCCGCCTTGGCCGCCGGGCCGTTCGGGGTGACCGCGGGGGCGCCGCCCGTGCCCTGTTCGGCGATGGTGGCGCCGGTGCTCTTCCCGGTCATGTTCACCGTCGCGCCGATGACGGGGTAGACGGGCTGGCCGGTCTTGATGAGCTGATCCGCGACGTTCCTGGCCTGGTTTATGGGGATGGCGAAGCCGAGGCCGATGGAGCCCCCCTGGGACTGCTGGCCGAAGCCGTTGCTGCCGGTGGACTGGATGGCCGAGTTGATGCCGATCACCGCGCCGCTCGCGTCGAGCAGCGGGCCGCCGGAGTTGCCCGGGTTGATCGAGGCGTCGGTCTGCAGGGCGCTCATGTACGCGTTCTTGCCGCCGGAGCCGTCGACCGAGGCGACCGGGCGGTTCTTGGCGCTGATGATGCCGGTGGTCACCGTGTTGGAGAGGCCGAAGGGCGCGCCGATCGCGATGGTCGAGTCACCGACGGCGACCCGGTCGGAGTCGCCCAGCGGCAGCGGTGTCAGGCCGGAGGGTGCGTTCTTCAGCTTCAGTACGGCGACGTCGTAGCCCTGGGCCCGGCCGACGACCTCGGCGTCGTACTTCTTGCCGTCGGAGAAGGTGGCGGAGAGCGTGCCGCCGTCGGCCGCGGAGGCCACCACGTGGTTGTTGGTGAGGATGTGGCCGTCCTTGTCGTACACGAATCCGGTGCCCGTGCCGCCTTCGCCCCCGCCGGCCGCCCCGGACTGCGCCTCGATCGTGACGACGCTCGGAAGGGCCTTGTTCGCGACGGCGGCGACCGTCCCCGGATCGCGCTTGAAATCGGCGGGGGCCTGGCCGGTCGCGACGGTCGTCGAGATGCCGCCGGCGTCGTTGCGCTCGGCGGCCCAGTAGCCGATCCCGCCGCCGACGCCACCGGCGACGAGCGCGGCGACGAGGACGGCGGCAATCAGTCCGCCGGATCGCCTGCGCGGGGCCGCGGGCCCGGGTACGGGCGCGCCCCAGGGGGCCGTCGGCGGCGGAGGCCACCCGGCGGCGGCCCCCTGCACCCCGGCATGCTGTGCGCCGTCGTGCTGCACCGCCGCCGGAGAGGGCGTCGGTGAGGACGCCGGGGCAACTGTCGGTACGGGCGGCATCTGCTGGGTCGACCGTGTCGGCTGCGTCGACGCCTCCGTCCCCGTGTGCTCCTGCGCGGCCGCGCCTTCGGGAGCGGCCGCCGGCACAGGAGGTACGGACGGGGCGCCCTGAGCCCCAGTGCCAGTGCCCTCGTTTTCAGTGCTCACAGCGTTTCTCTCCTCGATTTCACGATCACTCGTCGGCGCGTCCGGGCGCGTCCGGGCGTTGCGGTCGGCTCCGATCGGCTCCGATCGGCTCCCATCAGCTTTTCCCACAGGCTGTCAGGCCACTGTAAGCAGGACCTGTGCGTATTTGGGCCATCCTTTATCACGGACATTACGGACACACCCACGGCGTCCGCTTTCAGACGATGGCACCATGACGCGGTGACCCAACTCCCGATCCAGGTCGTCGCCCACCGAGGCGCCTCGGAGGACGCTCCCGAACACACCCTGGCCGCCTACATCAAGGCCATAGAGGACGGGGCGGACGCCCTCGAGTGCGATGTGCGGCTGACTGCGGACGGTCATCTCGTCTGTGTCCACGACCGCCGTGTGGACCGGACCTCCAACGGTCGCGGCGCCGTCTCCGCCCTGGAGCTCGCGGACCTCGCCGCGCTCGACTTCGGTTCGTGGAAGGACCGCGAGGAGAGCCCGGACTGGAAGGACCGCGAGTTCACCTCCGTACTGACCCTGGAGCGGCTGCTGGAGCTGGTCGCGGACGCCGGGCGGCGGATCGAGCTGGCGATCGAGACCAAGCACCCCACCCGCTGGGCCGGCCAGGTAGAGGAGCGGCTGCTCCAGCTGCTGAAGCGGTTCGGCCTCGACGCCCCGGCCTCACCGGCCGAGTCGCCCGTACGCGTCATGAGCTTCTCGGCACGCTCGCTGCACCGGATCTCGGCCGCCGCGCCGGGCATCCCCACCGTCTATCTGCTGCAGTTCCTCTCGCCGCGACTGCGCGACGGACGGCTGCCGGCCGGCGCCCGGATCGCGGGCCCCGGCATCCGGATCGTCCGCAATCACCCCTCCTACATCGACCGGCTGCACGCCGCGGGCCACCAGGTGCACGTCTGGACGGTGAACGAGCCCGAGGACGTCGACCTCTGCGCCCAGCTCGGCGTCGAGGCGATCATCACCAACCGCCCCAGGCAGGTGCTGTCTCAATTGGGTCGCCTGCAACGGCCGTCGTAACAGCCCTCGCAGCTCTCGCAGCTCTCGTAACGACCTTCGTGGCAGCCCTTGCCGCAGCCCTCGCAGCGGCTTTCGCGTCGGTTTCGTGGCGGTTTTCGCAGCGGCTGCCGAGGCGGCTCCTGCAGCGGTCCCGGCAACGCCATACGCCCGTTACGGGGAGTGCACCGGCGCGTTCGGACCGTGTTCGATCGTTACGAGTGCGTCACCAGACATGGTTTGGCCGGTTTCCGGTCCAGGCCCTTGGGGCATCCACACCGTGGCGTGGGGCAAAGGAGGTCTCGGGGGTGGCGTTGGTGGTGGCACAGGAGGTGCCCACGTCGTCGAGCATGGCCGTACCCCATGGCCCTGCGGGCGTGGGTGAGGCAAGGCACCGGATGCGTGAGCAGTTGCGACGCGGCGGGGTGTCCGAATCGGTCGTCGACGATGCTGTTCTGATCCTTTCCGAACTGCTGAGCAATGCCTGCCGGCACGGCAGACCGCTCGGGCACGCGGAGATCGGGGACGGCGACATCCGCGCCGCATGGCGTGTCGACACGGAAGGCGGACTGACCGTCGAGGTGACGGACGGAGGCGGTCCTACCCGACCGGTTCCGGCCACGCCCTCGGTCACGGCGCACGGCGGCCGTGGGCTCAACATCATCAGTGCGCTCGCCCAGGACTGGGGCGTACGGGACGGCGCGTCCGGCGAGGTCACCGTGTGGGTGCTCGTATCCGAAGGGCATCGTCGCGACGATTTCGCTACGCGCGTCATAGGCCCCCGATTCGATTTCGCGGACGTCTACGACGACATGGACTGAGGTGAGGTCCGCCGTCTCGAGCGAGTGGCGACGAGGCGCAAGAAGGTGGCGTCCGGCGACCTGGGCCACGCGCTGCGGCCGCCACCACGGCCGTAACGGCTAGGCTCGCGCCCGAGACAAGCACGCCGTCATCGGGAGAAAGCCACACCATGGCCAAGAAGCGCCCCCAGACGAAGGCCACACAGCGTCGATCAGCGCCTGCGGCGCAGGCCCAGCTCACCGACGGTGAGATCCCTGTGGTGGGGGCCCGTGAGCCCTGCCCCTGTGGTTCGGGCCGCCGCTACAAGGCCTGCCACGGCCGGGCCGCCGCGCACGCCGTGACCGAGCTGGTTCAGCGCCCCTTCGAGGGGATGACCGCCGAGTGCGACTGGGTCGCCCTCCGCGAGCTGGTTCCGGCAGCGACCGTCGCACTGACCCTGAAGGACCCGCTGCCCGACGACGTCCCGTCCGTCACGCTCGCGACCGTCCTTCCGATGGCGTGGCCCGCACTGCGCCGCGAGGACGGCTCCGTCCTGCTCGCCGTGCAGAACGACATGACCTCCGGAGACCTGAGCCGCGATATCGCGCACACGCTGCAGCGCGCGCTCACCGCGAAGCCCGGCACGCCGATCACCGGCGCGAGGACGTCCGCGGAGGGACCCCGGCTGCAGGATCTGATCGATGCGGACGCACCGTTCGAGCCGGTCGTCCACAGCGGCTTCGAGTTCTGGATCCCGAACTCGTCGGAGAACGCGAACCCTGAGGTGGCCGCTTCGCTGGAGCGGGCCAACGCGGCCGCGATCCCGACCGTCAGGCTGACCGGAGTGGAGGCGGCGTACTGGTGCGAGACCCCGGAGAAGAACCATCTGCGCTGGGTCATGCCGCACCCCGAGGAGCGCCTGCTGGACGCGCTCGCGCGGCTGCACGCCGCGGGGACGTCGAGCCTCGGTGAGGGCACCCGGCTCGTCGGTTCGTTCCGTGCGCACGGGCTGATGGTCCCCGTCTGGGACCTGCCGGCCGGGATGAGCGCCGACGAGTGCGAGAAGCCGGCCGCGGAGCTCGTGGAGCGACTGGCGGAGGCGCTCGCGGTGGACGAACCGCTGACCCCCGAGGAGCGCAGGGCGCGTGGCGGGCTCACCAACCGCCAGGTGACCCTCAGCTGACCCGGCCCGACCCGGTCGACCGGACCGCGGTCGACCCGGCCGACCCGGCCGACCCGGCCGCAACCG
>NZ_JBSGZO010000054.1:0-30419 GCF_053611045.1 Streptomyces sp. NPDC054841
GGGCCCTTCCTTCTGAGGGCGAACTTCCTCCGCTTGAACCCGCTCGATACGACGAGTTGTCCTACAGACGTCCTGCGGCCTTCAGCGCCAGATAGGCGTCGGCCACGGCCGGCGCGAGATTCTCCGGGGTGGCGTCGACGACGGTCACACCGTGGCGCTGAAGTTGTTCGGCCGAGCGGCGGCGCTGGGTCTGCGCCTGGGTGCCGGCAGCGGCGTCGTACACCGCGTCCAAGGTGCCGCGATCGCCCGCCATCTTTTCGATGTGAGGGTCTGCCACAGAGGCGACGAGCACCGTGTGGCGCTGAGTGAGCTGTGGGAGGACGGGCAGCAGGCCCTCCTCGATCGGAGCGGCGTCCAGGCTGGTCAACAGGACGATCAGGGAGCGACGCGGTGCCTGCTTGAGCGCGGCGGCGCTGAGGCCGCGGGCGTCCGTCTCCACCAGTTCCGGTTCGAGCGGGGCGAGCGCATCGACCATTGCGGGAAGCACGTCCCCTGCTGCTCGGCCCTGGACCTGGGCGCGGGTGCGGCGGTCGTACGCGAGGAGATCCACTCGGTCACCTGCGCGAGTGGCGAGCGCGGTGAGGAGGAGCGTGGCGTCCATGGCGGCATCCAGCCGCGGGACGTCGCCGACGCGGCCGGCCGATGTGCGGCCTGTGTCCAGCACGATGAGGATGTGGCGGTCCCGCTCGGGGCGCCAGGTGCGCACTGCGACGGTTGTCTGGCGAGCGGTCGCGCGCCAGTCGATGGAACGGGTGTCGTCGCCCGGTACATAGTCGCGGAGGCTGTCGAACTCGGTCCCCTCGCCGCGGGTGAGCACACTGGTGCGGCCGTCGAGTTCGCGTAGCCGGGCAAGCCGGGAGGGGAGGTGCTTGCGACTGGTGAAGGGCGGCAGGACGCGCACCGTCCAGGGCACGTGGTGGTTCCCCTGGCGTGCGGCGAGCCCGAGCGGGCCGTACGACCTGACGGTGACGCGTTCCGCGTGGCGGTCCCCGCGGCGGGTGGGTCGCAGGATCGTGGAGATGCGGCGGCGCTCGCCGGCGGGCACGGTCACGGTGTGGCGCGAGGCGGCCTGCTCCGTGCCCGGGACCCAGCTGCTGGGCGGCCAGGCATCCCGGAGGCGGGCGCGCAGTCGTCGACCGGACGGGTTGGCGATGGTGAGCTGAACTTCCGCGCTTTCGCCGAGTCGAACGGCTGTTTCACCGCTTCGGGTGAATTGGAGCGTTCGTACTGGTGCGGCCAGGGCGTAGTCGCACAGAATTGCTACTGAGAGCGGTGCATTGACGGCAAGCATCCCCGCCCAGCTCGGCGCGAAGACACCGACGGGGATGGAGCCCAGGGCGGCGAGGAGAGCCGTTCGTCCGGTGAGAGCCATCAGGTCACTGCCTCAGCGGGGGACGGGGACATGGGCGAGGATCGCGGTGATGACGGAGTCAGCAGTGACTCCTTCCATCTCGGCCTCGGGACGGAGCTGGATGCGATGCCGGAGAGTGGGAAGGGCCAGGGCCTTCACATCGTCTGGAATTACATAGTCCCGGCCCGTTAGCCAGGCCCAGGCCCTGGCGGTGGAGAGCAGCGCGGTGGCGCCTCGGGGGGAGACGCCGAGAGTGAGCGAGGGGGATTCACGAGTGGCACGGCAGATATCGACGACGTAGCCCGCGATCTCGCTGGAGACCGAGGTCTTGGCGACGGAGGCGCGGGCGGCCTCGAGGTCGGCGGGGCCGGCGACGGGGCGGATGCCGGCGGCCTGGAGGTCGCGGGGGTTGAAACCCTCGGCGTGCCGTGCGAGGACGTTGATCTCGTCGTCGCGTGAGGGCAGTGGGACCGTCAACTTGAGCAGGAAGCGGTCGAGTTGGGCCTCGGGCAGGGGGTATGTGCCTTCGTACTCGACCGGGTTCTGCGTCGCTGCGACCAGGAACGGGTCTGGGAGGGCGCGCGGAGTGCCGTCGACGGTGACCTGGCGTTCCTCCATTGCCTCCAGGAGCGACGACTGGGTCTTCGGCGGCGTCCTGTTGATCTCGTCTGCGAGGAGCAGGTTGGTGAAGACGGGACCCGGCTGGAAGGAGAACTCGGCGGTCCGTGCGTCGTAGACGAGCGAACCGGTGACGTCGCTGGGCATGAGGTCGGGGGTGAACTGGACGCGCCTGGTGTCGAGTTCGAGGGATGCGGCGAGGGCACGGACGAGGAGCGTCTTGGCGACGCCCGGGACTCCTTCGAGGAGGACGTGGCCACGGCAGAGCAGGGCGACGACGAGTCCGGTGACTGCGGAGTCCTGGCCGACCACGGCCTTCGCGATCTCGGTGCGCAGGGCCTCCAGGGAAGCGCGTGCGTTGTCCGAGTTCCCAGCGGTCTCGGGGGTCGGGGCGCTCATGAAGTGCGTACCTCTCTTTCGAGGGTGTCGAGTTGGTCAGCCAGGCGGATGAGAGCGGCATCGTCGGCGGGTGCCGGGCCGAAGAGCAGAGTCCTGAGGTCACGGTCGCCATCGGCGAGATGTGCGGAGACGGCCGGGAGGAGGGCATCGGGGGAATGGGCGTCCGCGGGGGCGACGCCCAGGAGAGGGGCGAGCCGGGTGCGGGTGGCCTGGCGGAGTACGGAGGCGGCGCGGTCGCGGGCGTTGGCCTTGCGATAGAGGCGGGCGCGGCCCTCGGCGGACTCGGAGGCGCGGATGGCGACAGGCAGCCGTTCGGCCACGAGTGGTCCCAGTCGGCGGGCTCGCCACACAGCGGCGAGTACGGCGGCGACTGCGAGCTGGAGGGTCCCCCACAGCCAGCCGGAGGGGATCAGTTCGGCGAAGCCGCTCTCGCCGTCACCGGTGCCGTTGTCCACTGCGGAGTCATCACTGAGCGAGGGGAGGTACCAGACGAGATGAGGCCGGGAGCCGAGGAGTTGAAGGGCAAGCGAGGCATTGCCCTCCTTGTCGAGACGTTCGTTGTGGAGGATGTCGGAGGAGCCGAGCAGAACGGTGTCGCCGTCGCCGGAGTCTTCGATCCTGAGCAGGCTGGGGAGCCCGTCGCTCGGGTAGCAGGCCTCGGCGTTGGGGAGGTCGTCGGTCGTATAGCGCTCACCACCGATGTCGGCGCTTCCGGCGCGCCGGGCGGCCGGAAAGGTGCAGCGCGGTTCGCGGGCCGAGACGGATGCGGGCCTGTTCGCCCGTACGCCGGGGGCGAGTGTGCCGACGGAGGGCGGGCCTGGGGCGACCAGGATCAAGCGACCGCCCGACGGGACCATCGCCGTGTGCAGGGCCTCCTGTTGAGGGTCTGTCAGCAAGTCGGGAGTGGCCACCAGGAGCGTGGTGTCGGGGCCCGTGGCGGCAGTGGCTTCGTCGAGGCTGGTGACGACGTGGGTGGAGACGCCCTGGGCCTTGAGGAGTTCGGCGACGGCGCGGCTGCCGTAGGGGTCGGCGGAGCGCGGGTCGAGGCGCCCGTGTTGCTCCCCGGAGCGCACGGCGGCCAGTGCGATGCCGGCGGCGACGAGCAGGACCAGTACGAGCAGTACACCGCGGGAGCGTGCCCAGATCTGACGGGAGGTGAGGGACGCCGAGGTGGCGGCGCCGGCCGTGGCCCCGGTCATTCGGCTGCTCCCTGGGCCGCGTTGCCGAGGAGGGGTTTGGCGCGCTCAAGATCGGCGTCGAGGTCCTTCAGGCGCCGGTACGCCTGTTGGTCGGCCGAGCGGCCGCCGTATGTGACGTCGTCGAAGGTGCGGGCCGCGATGCGCAGCGCGTCGGCGTGGCCCGGCAGGGAGCGACCGGCTTCCCCGGCGGCCTCGTCGGCGGTGCGGCCTGGGCGTGGCTCGAGGAGGGCCCGTTCCTCGAGGGAGCGGACGATGGCGCGCATTCGATCCTGGACCGCTTGGTTCCAGCGTCCGGCGGCGGCGTGTGTCTCGGCGGCCGCGCGGTGTTCGGCGGCGCTGCGAGGGCGGTCGTCGAAGAGCGAATCGCCGGTTGTGGGGGTGCGATGGGGGGTGCCGAGCCGCCACCACAGGGCGGCGACCAGGGCGATCACGATCAGCACGATGACGACGAGTCCCAGCGGACCGCCGGGGGCAGCGCCCGATGCGGCGGCGAAGATGTCGCCGACCCATTCCCAGAAACGGTCGAGACCTTGCTGGAGCAGGTTCGGATCGTTCTCGTGGTACATCGGCTTGCTCAGCTCGCGCTCCGCCGCCTCCCGGGCGGGTACGCGCGGGATGTCCACCGGTACGTCGTCGTTCGCGCGGACCATCAGCCGCGCCGCGGTCGTGCCCCCCGTGATGGACACTGCGTCAGCTCCTGGAGGCCTCGTCGCCCGGTGCCGCAGATCCGTAGCCGGGGACGCCTGCGGCGCGGGCCAGTTCCAGATCGAGGGCCTCGCGGCGGATGCGCTGGTCCACGTAGAGGAGGACCGTGACGCCGGCCGAGATCGGGTAGGTGATGGACGAGCCGATCACCGCGCCGATGCCGGTGATGATCAGGAAGGGCCAGCCGTAGTCGGGTGCGGTGCCCGAGAGCAGTCCGCTGAGGCCGTCACCGTCGACAGCGAAGGCGATCAAGGTGAACGGAATGGCGATGATCATCGAGACGAGGAGGGTCAGCACCAGCGTGAGGGTCAGGACGCCGAAGATCCGCCACCACGCTCCGCGCACGAGCTTGGCGGAGCGGCGCATGGACTGTACGACTCCCTGCCGCTCCAGCATGAGCGCGGGCGATGCGAGGGCGAAGCGGACCATCAGCCAGAGCATGACGACGACACCGACGATTCCGCCCAGGATGGAGAGGGCGACGCCCCCCGCGGAGCCCAGCAGCAGTCCGGGAAGGATGGCCACGGTCATCACGACCGCGGCGATCAGCGGCAACAGCAGGGTCAGGCCGAGGAGATGCGGGAGCCTGGGCCGTGCCTCGCGCCAGGCATCGGAGAGGGTGACGGGTCGCCCCAGCACCGAGCGGCTGATCACCACAGTGAGCAGTGCGGTGGTGAAGAGCGTGGCGATCAGGGTGATCGCCATGGCGGGAGCCAGCCCGACGAGAGTCGCGTTGAGCTGGTCCACTGTCTGCCGGAGGGTTTCCTCGGGGCTCGCGTTCTGGTCCACCGCGGGTACCGGCGGGACGAGGTAGCGCTGGACGAGGATGTCGCAGATCTGGGTGATGACCGAGACGGTGATCGTGATGCCCAGCACCGTGCGCCACTGCGCGCGAAGAGTCGACACCGAGCCGTCCAGGATCTCGCCGACGCCCAGGGGGCGCAGCGGGATGACCCCGGGCTTCGCGGCGGGTGGCTGTCCCCAGCCGCCGCGCTGCGGCCCGCCGCCCCACCCCTGCTGGGGTGCCGGAGGCACAGGGCGGTCGCCCGGAGGGGCCGGCGGAGCCCACTGGCCGACAGGCGGCTGCTCCTTGGACCACTTCGAGGGGGGACCGGTCGCGTCAGCAGGCTCGGGCGCTTCGGAGCCCTGGCCGTCGGAGGGGGCGGACCCGGGCGAGGTCCAGCCCGGAGTGTTGTTCACGGTCGTCCACCTCATGGATTGGTCGCGGGGCCGGCTCGCAAGGCCGGTTCGGTCACGGAGCCCGTCCACGGATCGGGGCGGACGGCTGGCAGCCATCGTGCCACGCGCCGCTCCCTGGTGGGCCGGGCCCTGGATCTCCTTCTCACCTTCATTGTCGGTGTCCCAACGGGCAGACTGGGCGGATGGCTGATCACTACGCACAAACCCCGGCCGCTGAGGGGCCGCCAAGGCTGCCGTCGCTGCGCTGGGACGAGCCGCCGGAAGGCCCTGTGCTGGTCCTGCTCGACCAGACCCGGCTGCCCGCCGAAGAGGCCGAACTGGTCTGTACGGACGTGCCGGGGCTGGTGCGGGCGATCCGGAATCTTGCTGTGCGTGGGGCGCCGCTGCTCGGGATCGCCGGCGCCTACGGTGTGGCGCTGGCCGCGGCGCGTGGGTACGACGTCGCGGAGGCGGCGTCCCTGCTGGAGCAGGCGCGGCCCACCGCGGTCAACCTCGGGTACGGCGTACGGCTGGCGGCCGCCGCGTACCAGGAGGCGGTCGGCAAGGGCGCCGATGCGGAAGAGGCGGCGGGCGCCGCGCTCGCTGCGGCGCGGAAGCTGCACCGGGAGGACGCCGAGGCCAGTGAGCGGATGGCGAGGCACGGACTGGCGCTGCTCGACGAGCTGCTGCCAGGCGGCGGTCATCGGATCCTGACGCACTGCAACACGGGGCGGCTGGTCTCCGGCGGGGAGGGCACGGCATTCGCGGTGGCGCTCGCCGCGCACCGGGAGGGCCGGCTGCGCAAGCTGTGGGTGGACGAGACGCGGCCGCTGCTGCAGGGTGCCCGGCTCACCGCGTACGAGGCGGCCAGAAACGGGATGGCTTACACCTTGCTCACGGACAATGCGGCCGGCTCACTCTTCTCGGCGGGAGAGGTCGATGCCGTCCTGATAGGGGCGGACCGGATCGCGGCGGACGGCTCTGTGGCGAACAAGGTGGGGAGCTATCCGCTGGCGGTGCTGGCCAAGTACCACCATGTGCCGTTCATCGTGGTGGCGCCGACCACGACGGTGGATCTGCGGACGGCGGACGGAGCGTCGATAGAGGTGGAACAGCGATCGGGGCAGGAAGTGACGGAGATGCAGGCACTGGGTGTCGCGGCGGCGGGTGCCGATGCCGCCGGGCTGCCGGTGGCACCGCTGGGAACCCAGGCGTACAACCCTGCATTCGACGTCACGCCTCCCGAACTGGTGACCGCGATCGTCACCGAAGAAGGGGCGATCTCCCCGGTCACGGGGGCAGCGATAGTGGATCTGTGTTCCAGATCACGCCAGGTAACGATCAGCTAATGGGATGATGTCGCGCTAGTCGACGAAAACGGCCCTCCACCTGCGGCGATTCGCAGGCTCACGCGTCCCGGGCGCGCCTGGGTTCAGTCGTTGCAGCCGGGGCCATCGCTTGGGTTCACGCAGGTGTTGATTCCGCGTCCGCCATTGTTGCGGTTCGTGCCGGAGCCGCCGTCCAGGGCGTCATCGTGGGCCTCCCCGAAGAGCCGGTCGTTACCCGCGTTACCGAAGAGCTCGTCGTTGCCCCTTCCGCCGAAGAGCTCGTCGTTGCCGTTTCCACCGAACAAAGCGTCGTTGCCCAGGAAAGCAAGGAGCCGGTCGTTGCCCGAGCCACCGGAAAGCTCGTCGTTGCCTGTTTCACCGTGGAGCTCGTCGTTGCCCGAATCACCGCGGAGGTCGTCGTTCTCCCCGCCGCCGAAGAGCTGGTCGTCGCCCGAGCCACCGAAGAGCTGATCGTTGTCCTTGTCCCCGTTGAGAGTGTCGTTGCCCGAGTCACCGCAGACGAGGTCGTTCCCCCCGAGTGCGTAGACCGTGTCATTGCCTCCGAGCGCGAAGATCACGTCGTTGCCGGGGGTGCCGACGATGACGTCGTTCTTCTCAGTGCCCACTCTGGTGGGTCTGGCGTCCTCACAGGTCGAGTTGTTCCAGGTGTTCGCGGTGCTCGCGGTGCTCGTGGTGTTCGAGGTGGTCGAGGTGGTCGATTCCATGGCTCGCCTCAGCGGTCCGGGTGCGGCGACCGTTGTGGAGGTGGAAAAGACGAACAGCCCCCCGATGACGAAAACGATGAGTGCGGGCAGCGACCGGGCACTGGCACGGCGCCGGCCGGAGCACCCAGTTGGAGCCGTCATCGGCCGGTCGTCGTCAAAAGGGCGGGGCTCGAACATGGCTCGGCTGCCTCCTGGGTGAGGTGCGTAGCTGTCCCTCACAGAAAGTCACACTGTCGCCCAGCGCGCTCCGGCACCCAGAGGGGCCGCATTCGCCCACGTGCCATTTTCGCAGGTCACGGCAGGTAGACCGTGCCACCATAAACACTCCTTCGGTGGCCACCCGCACGGCCTCGCCGGGAAAGCGGTGGCAGACCTGGGGTGAGGTGCCTTTCCCGCCCGAGACGGTTTAGCCTCTGCTGGTCCGCCTGGCCTCGGGCGGTTCAAGGGAGGGGTGTTCATGCAGCGGCGGGGAGTGGGCAGCGGGCTGAGAGTCGCGTCCTGGGTACTGGTGCCGCTCGGGCTGGTCCTGGCGCTGGGGGGCATCGGGTACTTCTTCACGAATTACCAGGGGGCCACCGTCATGAGCGAGGCGATGGAGCCCACGTATCGCCCGGGCGAGCGGCTGGTCATCGAGCGCATCGACGCGGGCGAGATACGCCGGGGTGATGTCGTACTCGTCCATGTGCCCGATCGCTATCAGGGCGAACCGGTGCTGCAGCGGGTCATCGGGATGGGCGGCGATCACGTGGTGTGCGACGGAAATCGGATCACGGTGAACGGGAAGCCGGTCGACGAACCGTATGTGATGCGCGGCGAAGTGAACCCGGCAACCGGACCGTACGACGTGCAGGTGCCGGACGGGCGGTTGTTCCTGCTGGGCGACCACCGGGGGAACTCGAACGACTCGCGGTTCTTCCTCGACGAGCAGTCGGGCAGCGTCGAGGCCTCCGGGGTGCTCGGACGAGTGCAGAAGGGTTTCACTGTGCCGGCGGTGTTGGTGGCGTTCGGGGTCCTCGGGATCGTGCTGACCCTGGTCGGGATCGGCCTGGGGATCGCGGGGTACGCGGCCGGACGGCGTGCCCGGCGGCCGCTCGCGGCTGTGCCGGCGTGGCCCGTGGCCTAAGCGATCTTGACGTCGTTGCTCCGGCCCACTGGAAGACGAGGGCGCACACGCAGTGGCACCGCAGGTCGTCGATGACGTGGATCGACAGATCTCGGAAGACGCGTGGCCAGGCCGGCCTTGTGCGACGGACTGACATCCGTCACTGACAGCAACGTCGGCGGACGAGGGCAGACAGTGACGATCGGATACGACTATCGTCACGGGCCAGTGAGCTGCCTCACCTGCGCTTCGGTGACCGTTACGAGAATGGGATGATGTCGAATATGAAGGGACGTGTCCTTGTCGTCGACGACGACACCGCACTGGCCGAGATGCTCGGGATTGTGCTGCGTGGTGAAGGGTTCGAGCCGTCGTTCGTAGCGGACGGCGACAAGGCACTTGCCGCATTCCGGGAGGCCAAGCCGGACCTGGTGCTGCTGGATCTCATGCTGCCGGGCCGTGACGGCATCGAGGTGTGCCGGCTCATCAGGGCCGAGTCGGGTGTGCCGATCGTGATGCTGACGGCCAAGAGCGACACCGTCGATGTGGTGGTCGGACTGGAGTCCGGTGCCGATGACTACATCGTCAAGCCGTTCAAGCCGAAGGAGCTGGTGGCCCGGATCCGGGCGCGGCTTCGCAGGTCGGAGGAGCCGGCTCCCGAGCAGCTCGCGATCGGGGACCTGGTCATCGATGTGGCCGGCCACTCCGTGAAGCGGGACGGGCAGTCGATCGCGCTGACCCCGCTCGAGTTCGATCTGCTCGTCGCACTGGCCCGTAAGCCGTGGCAGGTGTTCACCCGTGAGGTGCTGCTCGAGCAGGTCTGGGGGTACCGCCATGCCGCTGACACCCGGCTGGTGAACGTGCATGTGCAGCGGCTTCGCTCCAAGGTCGAGAAGGACCCGGAGCGGCCGGAGATCGTGGTGACCGTCCGTGGTGTCGGTTACAAGGCCGGACCGAGCTGACGTGGCCGTGGGCAGCACTGCTCCGAAGCCCGGGGGGCCGGGAGTCCGTACGGGGCGGGCTGCCGGGCCCGGGCGTGGGTCTTGGCGATTCGGCCGTCTGTTCCAGGGTGGACGGCTGTTGCAGGGCGGGGCACCGGGTGGGCCGGTGCTCCGGTTGGTCGTGCGCTGGGTCCGCCGTCCGCTGCTGCCCGCCGTCCGGTTGTGGCGGCGGAACATTCAGCTGCGGGTCGTCGCCGGCACACTGCTGATGTCGCTCGGTGTGGTGCTGCTGCTCGGGCTCGTTGTCATCGGTCAGGTGCGCAACGGTCTGCTGGACGCCAAGGAACAGGCGGCGCTGAGCCAGGCCGCCGGCGGATTCGTGGCGGCGCAGGACGCGAGCGGACCGTCCGCCCTCGGTGGTCAGGACGGGGACGCGACGGACGGCAGGCCCGGCCGGAGCTCCGTGAACTGGCGGTCCGAGCTGGTCAAGCATCTGGCCAGTGGCGGCCAGGGCGCGTACCACGTGGTGGCGCTGAGTCCTGATTCCCAGGATGCCGGGCCGAGCCGTGCTCCCCGGGCGTCCGGCGAGGTGGATGTGACCAGCGTTCCCGAGGCTCTGCGCAGCTCGGTCGCCCAGGGCACGGGGACGTTCCAGACGTACGCCAAGATCAAGTATTCGGTTTCGAAGGAGCCGGAGGCCGGTCTGGTGGTCGGCAAACGGCTCAACGACGTCGCGGGCAACTCCTACGAGCTCTACTACCTCTTCCCGCTGACGCAGGAGGAGGAGTCCCTGAGCCTGGTCAAGGGGACGCTGGCGACGGCCGGGCTGTTCGTGGTCGTCCTGCTCGGGGCCATCGCGTGGCTGGTGGTCCGGCAGGTCGTCACGCCCGTACGGATGGCTGCCGGGATCGCCGAGCGGCTGTCCGCCGGACGGCTCCAGGAGCGCATGAAGGTCACCGGCGAGGACGACATCGCCAGGCTGGGCGAGGCCTTCAACAAGATGGCACAGAACCTCCAGCACAAGATCCAGCAGCTGGAGGAGCTCTCCAGGATGCAGCGCCGGTTCGTCTCGGACGTCTCGCACGAACTGCGTACGCCGCTGACGACCGTCCGGATGGCGGCCGATGTCATCCACGAGGCGCGCAGTGACTTCGATCCGGTGACCGCGCGCTCCGCGGAGCTGCTCGGGGATCAGCTGGACCGGTTCGAGTCGCTGCTCGCCGACCTGCTGGAGATCAGCCGCTTCGACGCGGGTGCGGCGGCGCTGGAGGCCGAGCCGATAGATCTGCGAGAGGTCGTGCGCAGGGTGATCGGCGGCGCCGAGCCGCTGGCCGAGCGCAAGGGCACCCGGATCCGGGTGGTCGGGGACGAGCAGCCCGTGGTGGCCGAGGCCGATGCCCGGCGGATCGAGCGCGTCCTGCGCAATCTGGTGGTCAACGCCGTGGAGCACGGCGAGGGACGCGACGTGGTGGTGCGGCTGGCGGCCGCGGGCGGAGCGGTCGCCGTGGCCGTGCGTGACTACGGGGTGGGGCTCAAGCCCGGGGAGGCCACCCGGGTGTTCAACCGCTTCTGGCGTGCCGACCCGGCGCGTGCGCGTACGACCGGCGGTACGGGCCTCGGCCTCTCCATCGCGGTCGAGGATGCGCGGCTGCACGGCGGCTGGCTGCAGGCATGGGGTGAGCCGGGCGGCGGTTCGCAGTTCCGGCTGACCCTGCCGCGCACCGCGGACGAGCCGCTGCGCGGATCGCCGATACCGCTGGAGCCCGAGGACTCCCGGCGGGCCCGTGAGCGTGCCGCGGCCGACGCGGCGAACGAGAGCGCGCTGCGGCTGTCGACCGTACCGACGCAGCCCGGCGCGGACCGGTCGAGGCTGTCCGTTCCGGCTCGGCCCCCGGGGCCGCCGCACGCCCCGCAGGCGGCGGTGGACCCGGCAGCACTGCCGGGCAGCGGTGCCCGCGTGGTGGCCCGTCCGCTGGGCGAGCGGGCGGGTGAAGGTGGGACGGTGGGCCCCGTCCCGGGACAGGTTTCGGAGCGGGAGGACACGACTCGTGGGCGCTGAGGCTCGTCGGTACGGCCACAGGCGCGCCATACGGGCGTGGGCGCTGCTCGTCTGCGCGGCCGTCCTGCTGACCGGATGTGCGTCGATGCCGGACAGTGGCGACGTGGAGCAGGTGAGGGCCACCAAGGGCGCGGACTCGCAGGTGCGTGTCTACGCGGTGCCGCCCCGCGACGGCGCCAGCCCGGAGGAGATCGTCGGCGGCTTCCTGGAGGCCATGACCAGTGATGATCCGAGCTTTGCGACGGCACGTAAGTACTTGACGAAGCGGGCGTCCAAGGAATGGCGGCCGGAAGAGCTCGTCACGGTGCTGACCGAGGCGCCGGACCCCGGAGCGCCGGCCGTGGCCGAGCGCGACAGCAAGCGCAGCTATCCGCTGTCGGGCGAGCTGATCGCCACGGTGGACCAGCACGCCTACAAGTCCGTTGTGCCCACCCAGTACGGCGGGACGCTGCGCCTGGTGCGGCAGAGCGGGCCGGACGGCAAGGGCAAGGGCAAGGAATGGCGCATCGACTCGGCGCCCCAGGGCCTGGTGCTCGGGGAGAGCGACTTCCTGCGCAACTACAGCTCCGTCAACAAGTACTACTTCGCGTCGGGGCAGCACTCGGTGGTCGCCGACCCGGTGTACATCCGGCAGCGGCAGGATCCGGTGACGCGGATGGACCCGGTCTCACAGACGGTGTCGGCGTTGTTCGAAGGGCCGACGGACTGGCTGAAGCCGGTGGTGGACGCCCCGTTCCCCACGGGTACGGGGCTGAAGAAGGGCATCACGTCCCTCACACCTGACGATCAGAACGCCCTGAAGGTGCCCCTCAACAACAAGGCGTCGAATGTCGGGCGGACCGTGTGCAACAAGATGGCCACACAGATTCTGCTCACCCTGCGTGACCTGACGTCGCCCCGTGTCGAGCAGGTCGAGCTGCAGCGCGCCGACGGGTCTCAGCTGTGTGTGCTCAACTCCGACCAGGCGGAGGCGTACGCTCCGGCGCGCTCCACGGCGAGCCCGGACAACGTCTACTTCGTCGACGGTGCCGGCCGGATGGCCGTGGTGGGGGCAAAGCCCAGGAAGACCGACAAGACCATGGTGCCGGGACCGTTCGGCAATGGTGAGCTGCGCCTGAGCACGGTTGCCGTGGCCCGGAACCTGCAGCGCGCGGCGGCGGTCTCGCACGACGGGAAGTCCCTCTACACGACGTCGATCATGTCCGACGAGACACTGCCCGATCCGCTCGTGCAGAGTCAGGCTCCGGAGGCCACGGACCGGCTGTCGGCGCCCAGCTGGGACCGGAACGATCTGTGGGTCGCCGACCGGAATCCGGCCCATCCGCGACTGCTGCGCCTGGCGAACGGCCAGGGCAAAGAGCAGGAGGTCAAGGTCGCCGGGCTCGACGGCGCTCGGATCGAGTCGCTGCGGGTGTCGGCCGATGGTGTGCGGATAGCGATGCTGCTTGCCAAGGACGGCAGGAGCACCCTGAAGATCGGCCGGATCGAGCGGCACACGGACGCCACGGGGAACTCGACGGTCTCGGTGGTGGAACTGCAGGCCGCGGCGCCCCGGCTGGAGTCGGTGACGGCCCTGTCCTGGGCGGGCCCGAGCCGCCTTGTCGTGGTCGGAAAGGAGGCCGGCGGTGTGCAGCAGGTGCGCTACATACAGACCGACGGCTCCCTCACGCCCGCCGGTGGCCTGCCGGGTCTGAACAAGGTGTCGGCTGTGGCCGCCACAGAGGACGAGGAACAGTACCTGGTGGCGGTCTCCGACGACGAGCTGGTGCGACTCGTGCCCAACGCGAACTGGCAGACGATGATCGAGAAGGGCTCGTCGCCGGTCTACCCGGGGTAGGGCCCCGGCCTGTTCCGGCGGGGTTTTCCACAGGGTGCTCACGGGAGTTTTCCACAGGGGTGGCCGCGCCTATCGAGCAGGAGCACAGTGGTGGTCATGCAGGGGTGGTGGCACGAGATCGCCGGGCTGGTGCTGCCGGTCGCCTGCGCGGGTTGCGGGCGTCCCCGTACGCCGTTGTGCGCGGAGTGTGCGTGGCAGCTGGCCGGTCCCGCGCCGGGGCGGGCGAGACCGCGGCCCGAGCCGGTGGGGCTGCCGGTGGTGTTCGCCGCCGCCCGGTACGAGGACGCGGTACGGGCGGTGCTGCTGGCGCACAAGGAGCGGGGTGCGCTGGGACTGGCGGGGCCGATCGGCCGGGCGCTGGCCGGGGCCGTACGGGCGGCGGTGCCGGAGGCTCTGGGCGGGCCGGAGCCGTTGCTGCTGGTGCCCATGCCGTCGGCGCGGCGGGCGGTGCGGGCGCGGGGGCATGACGCGGCGCGGCGTATCGCAGTGGCCGCTGCCGCGGCACTGCGGCGCAATGGGACGTACGCCCGGGCGTTGCCGGTGCTGAGGCAGTGCCGGCCGGTGGCCGACCAGTCGGGCCTCACGGCCCGGAGAAGGCTGCTGAACATGGCGGGGGCCCTGGAGGTGGCCGATGGTGCCGAGCGGCTCCTGGAGAGCCGTAGAGCGGTGCTGGTGGACGATGTGATGACCACGGGTGCCTCGCTCGTGGAGGCTGCCCGGGCACTGCGTGCCGCGACCGCCGCGCTTTCTTCCGGGTACGTGCGCATGAGTGCCGCCGTCGTCGCCGCACCCCCGCTGTCGTTCGACATAAACCGGAACTGACCGGGGAGGAGCAACGTTGCAGGTAGTAAGAGCCGGAAATCCCCTGAATGGACGTACGCGCTGGTAGCGGGTGCCGACAACCGTCCGGGCGAGCTATGTTCGGTTGTGAGAAACGGTGAACGCCGCGCTTCATCGAATGCATGATTGGGTTACGGCCAGGTATTCATGAAGCAGCCCAGAACCTCGAAGTTGGTGGGGGTGGGGATCTTGCCGATGGGGGAGGAGGAGGTGAAAGTCGCCAAGTCCGAGGCTCCGGTGCACACCGGGGCCTGGTGCAAGAGGGAGATGCTCCGCGTCGAGTGCGGAGCGATCCGGGAACGGAGTTCTGCGTGGACATCGTCGTCAAGGGCCGCAAGACCGAGGTGCCCGAGCGGTTCCGCAAGCACGTGGCCGAGAAGCTGAAGCTGGACAAGATCCAGAAGCTCGACGGCAAGGTGATCAGCCTCGACGTCGAGGTGTCCAAGGAGCACAATCCGCGGCAGGCCGACCGTTCCGACCGCGTGGAGATCACACTTCTTTCGCGTGGCCCGGTGATCCGGGCAGAAGCAGCGGCTGGGGACCCCTACGCGGCGCTCGACCTGGCCACGGCGAAGCTGGAGGCCCGGCTGCGAAAGCAGCACGACAAGCGTCACACCCGCAGGGGCAACGGCCGGCTGTCGGCAGCAGAGGTCGCCGATGTCGTTCCTGGCGTAGCCCAGTTGAACGGAAGCGGTGAGCCTGTCTCCGAGGAAGCCTCGGATTCCATTCCCACCACCAGGATCGGCTCGCTCGAAGTGCAGGGTGAAGGACCGCTGGTGGTCCGCGAGAAGACACACGTCGCCGCCCCGATGACGCTCGACCAGGCGCTGTACGAGATGGAGCTGGTCGGGCACGACTTCTATCTGTTCGTCGACTCCGAGACGAAGGAACCCAGTGTCGTCTACCGGCGGCACGCCTATGACTACGGCGTCATCCACCTGACGACCGACCCGCTCGCCGAGCGCGAGGCGGGCGGCGCGGGCGGAGCGCTCGGCGGCTGATCCCGCTCTTCCATTGGTGCCCCTGGAGTGCCCCGTGCGCCCCCAGGGGCACCCTTGTGCCACCACGGGACCGCGCCACCGCCCTGTGGGCATGGAATCATGGCGACCCGAGCCAACCGGTGTGCTGTGGACTGCGGTTGGCAGACCACAGATGAACCAGGCCACGGCCTTCAGGGGGAGGAACGATGGCGGACAGCTTCGGACCGGTGCATGACGCGGAAGACGCCCAGGTCACGGGCGGTGCCGGCAGTGCGGGCGGTGCGGAGACCGGCATGTCCCGCAAGGAGCCGATCCGGGTGCTCGTGGTGGATGACCATGCCCTCTTCCGCCGCGGACTGGAGATCGTCCTCGCCCAGGAGGAGGACATCCAGGTCGTCGGTGAGGCCGGGGACGGGGCGGAGGCGGTCGACAAGGCGGCCGATCTGCTGCCCGACATCGTGCTCATGGATGTCCGGATGCCGAAGCGGGGCGGGATCGAGGCCTGCACCTCCATCAAGGAAGTGGCGCCCAGCGCGAAGATCATCATGCTGACGATCAGCGACGAGGAGGCGGACCTCTACGACGCGATCAAGGCAGGTGCCACCGGATATCTCCTCAAGGAGATCTCCACGGACGAGGTGGCCACGGCGATCCGCGCGGTCGCCGACGGGCAGTCGCAGATCAGCCCGTCCATGGCGTCGAAGCTGCTCACCGAGTTCAAGTCGATGATCCAGCGCACCGACGAGCGCCGGCTGGTGCCCGCTCCCCGGCTGACCGACCGGGAGCTGGAGGTACTCAAGCTGGTGGCGACGGGGATGAACAACCGTGACATCGCCAAGGAGTTGTTCATCTCCGAGAACACGGTGAAGAACCACGTGCGCAACATCCTGGAGAAGCTCCAGCTCCACTCCAGGATGGAAGCGGTGGTGTACGCGATGCGGGAGAAGATCCTCGAAATCCGGTAGGGGTCACGCCGGGTGGCGTTTCGGCCGGGGGTACGGGGGTTGTCCCCCGGGAGGTTGCGGCGCGGTGCGGGAGAAGATCCTGGAGATCCGGTAGGGGTCACGCCGGGTGGCGTTTCGGCCGGGGGTACGGGGGTTGTCCCCCGGGAGGTTGCGGCGCGGTGCGGGAGAAGATCCTCGAGATCCGGTAGGGGTCACGCCGGGTGGCGTTTCGGCCGGGGGTACGGGGGTTGTCCCCCGGGAGGTTGCGGCGCGATGCGGGAGAAGACCCTGGAGATCCGGTAGGGGTCACGCCGGGTGGCGTTTCGGCCGGGGGGACGGGGGTTGTCCCCCGGGAGGTTGCGGCGCGGTGCGGGAGAAGATCCTGGAGATCCGGTAGGGGTCACGCCGGGTGGCGTTTCGGCCGGGGGGACGGGGGTTGGCCGGCAGCGGCTCCCTAGCAAGCAAACCCGGGCAGACCGCGGACAGAGCCCGGTCAGGCGAGGGCGGCGACCAGGGGCGCCGTCAGTTCGGGGCGGTCGACGCGCTCGACACGGACCGAGTCGCAACCCACCCACTGGGCCGCCTCCAGCAGCGCCTGGGCCATGGGCAGCACCGCTTTCGGCGCGGCCAGCGAGACCTGCTTGGCCACCAGAGTGGTGCCTTCGCGCGCCGGGTCGACCCGGCCCAGCAGCTTGCCGCCCGACAGCAGCGGCATCGCGAAGTAGCCGTACACCCGCTTCGGCTTGGGGACGTACGCCTCCAGGCGGTGCGTGAATCCGAAGATCCGCTCGGTGCGCGCCCGCTCCCAGATCAGCGAGTCGAACGGCGACAGCAGCGTCGTACGGTGACG
This sequence comes from Streptomyces sp. NPDC054841, assembly GCF_053611045.1. Lineage (NCBI taxonomy): Bacteria > Bacillati > Actinomycetota > Actinomycetes > Kitasatosporales > Streptomycetaceae > Streptomyces > Streptomyces sp. NPDC054841. The sequence goes on from NZ_JBSGZO010000054.1 coordinate 17,058, forward strand.
GCCGCGGGGCTCGCTCGCCAGCGCCTCCGGGTCCGCCCACGCGGGCTTGTCCCAGCCCTGGACGCGGACCGGTACGAGACCGGAGTCGGCGACCACCGCGTCGAACTGCTCGCCCTTGAGGCGGTGGTAGTCCGCGATGTCCGCGCGCGTGCCCACCCCCAGGGACTGTCCGGCCAGCCGCACCAGCCGGCGCAGGCACTCCCGGTCGTCCAGGTCGTCATGGAGCAGCGCGTCCGGGATCGCGCGCTCGGCGAGGTCGTACACCCGCTTCCAGCCGCGCCGCTCGGTGCACACCACCTCGCCGTACATCAGCGCCCGCTCGACGGCGACCTTCGCCGCCGACCAGTCCCACCACTCCCCGCCGTTCTTCGCGCCGCCCAGCTCGGTGGCGGTGAGCGGTCCCTCGGTCCGCAGCTGCTTGATCACCGTGTCGTAAGCGCCGTCCGGAAGGTCGTGGTACCAGTGCGGGCGGTCGCGGTAGGCGCGGCGGCGGAAGGCGAAGTGCGGCCATTCCTCGACAGGGAGGATGCAGGCCGCGTGCGACCAGTATTCGAAGGCGTGAGCCTCGGTCCAGTACGCGTCCTCGACCGTCTTACGGCCCACCGAGCCCAGGCGGGCATACGGAATCAGCTCGTGCGAGCGCGCCAGCACCGAGATCGTGTCCAGCTGGACGGCGCCGAGATGGCGCAGCACTCCCCGCACGCCGCCCCGGCGGTCGGGGGCGCCGAGGAACCCCTGGGCGCGCAGGGCTATGCGGCGGGTTTCGTCGGCGGACAGCTCGGTGGCGGGCGGCGCGGTCGTCATGCTCCGCACCATAGAGGGCGGTACTGACAGCCGGCTCGGACCAGACAGATCTCCTTCGCCGGAGGACGCGGGATCAACCCTCCGCAGGGAGGCGCAAAGAGGCGTAAGGAGCAGGGAAATGCGGGGAAATGCGAGGAGGCGCGAGATCAGCCCTTCGCGGGGAGATAAGGGACCGGGCACGGCAGGCCGAGGTCCGAGGGGAGCAGCGAGGCGATCCAGCAGTCCCGCAGGGTTCCCCTGCCGTGGAGGCCCGCGCGCTGGACGCCCTCTACCGTGAAGCCCGCCTTCTCGGCGACGGCGCGCGAGCTCGTGTTGCCCACAATCGCACGCCACTCCAGGCGGGTGCAGGCCAGCTCGGTGAAGGCCCAGCGCGCCATGGCCAGGACCGTCTCGGTCGCATAGCCGCAGCCCCGGTACTCCTTGGCCGTCCAGAAGCCGACCTCCCAGGTGCCCGAGCGCGGATGGTGGAGGCTCGCCGAGGCGACGATCGGGCCGCCCTCTCGCGGACGTACGGAGAACGTGTACGACGTGTCGCTGCGCCAGCCGTCCGGCACGGTCAGGCCGACGAACTCCTCCGCGTGCTGCCGCTCGTACGGCACGGGGATGGTGGGAACCCAGCGCTGGATGTCGGGGTCCTGACACGCCGCGCGGACCGAGTCGGCGTCATGCGGTGTGAAGGGCTGCAGCCGCAGACGCTCGGTGGTGAGGGTGATGGGTTCCATAGCGAGATTCTGGTAACTGTGCGTCTTCGATGCCAACACTTTTCGGGATCGGCGGCACTTTCCGCACCTCCCGTACGTTCTCCGTATGCGCGGCAGTCGGCCATGCGTCCCGGTGGACCTCCCGGCGCGGTGGGGTCCTCGCTTACGATGGCCGTTGCGGTGGGGTCCACCTGCCGTGCCCGCGCCAGTGTCCACCACGACCCAGTGCCAGGCCCGACCGGCAAGGAGACCAGCCTCAGTGTCCGTCTTCAACAAGCTCATGCGTGCAGGCGAAGGCAAGATCCTGCGCAAACTGCACCGCATCGCGGACCAGGTCAACTCCATCGAAGAGGACTTCGTCAACCTCTCCGACGCCGAGTTGCGGGCGCTCACGGATGAGTACAAGGAGCGCTACGCCGACGGCGAGAGCCTCGACGACCTGCTCCCCGAGGCCTTCGCGACCGTCCGCGAAGCCGCCAAGCGTGTGCTCGGCCAGCGCCACTACGACGTACAGATGATGGGCGGCGCAGCGCTGCACCTCGGGTACGTCGCCGAGATGAAGACCGGTGAGGGCAAGACCCTCGTCGGCACCCTCCCGGCGTATCTGAACGCGCTGTCGGGCAAGGGTGTCCACCTGATCACGGTCAACGATTATCTGGCGGAGCGTGACTCCGAGATGATGGGCCGGGTGCACAGGTTCCTCGGCCTCAGCGTCGGCTGCATCCTCGCCAACATGACGCCCGCGCAGCGCCGCGAGCAGTACGCCTGCGACATCACGTACGGCACGAACAACGAGTTCGGCTTCGACTACCTGCGCGACAACATGGCGTGGTCCAAGGACGAGCTCGTCCAGCGCGGCCACAACTTCGCGATCGTCGACGAGGTCGACTCGATCCTCGTCGACGAGGCCCGTACGCCGCTGATCATCTCCGGTCCGGCCGACCAGGCCACCAAGTGGTACGGCGACTTCGCCAAGCTGGTGACGCGCCTCACCAAGGGTGAGCCGGGCAACCCGCTGAAGGGCATCGAGGAGACCGGCGACTACGAGGTCGACGAGAAGAAGCGGACCGTCGCGATCCATGAGTCCGGTGTCTCGAAGGTCGAGGACTGGCTGGGCATCGACAACCTCTACGAGTCGGTGAACACCCCGCTGGTGGGCTACCTGAACAACGCCATCAAGGCCAAGGAGCTCTTCAAGAAGGACAAGGACTACGTCGTCATCGACGGCGAAGTCATGATCGTCGACGAGCACACCGGCCGTATCCTCGCCGGCCGCCGCTACAACGAGGGCATGCACCAGGCGATCGAGGCGAAGGAAGGGGTGGACATCAAGGACGAGAACCAGACCCTCGCGACGATCACCCTGCAGAACTTCTTCCTCCTCTACGGCAAGCTCTCCGGAATGACCGGTACGGCCATGACCGAGGCCGCCGAGTTCCACCAGATCTACAAGCTCGGCGTCGTGCCGATCCCGACGAACCGGCCGATGGTCCGCAAGGACCAGTCGGACCTGATCTACCGCACCGAGGTCGCCAAGTTCGCTGCGGTCGTCGACGACATCGCCGAGAAGCACGAGAAGGGGCAGCCGATCCTCGTCGGTACGACGTCGGTCGAGAAGTCCGAGTACCTCTCGCAGCAGCTCAACAAGCGCGGCATCCAGCACGAGGTGCTCAACGCCAAGCAGCACGAGCGTGAGGCCGTCATCGTCGCTCAGGCGGGCCGTAAGGGCTCCGTCACGGTCGCGACGAACATGGCCGGCCGTGGCACGGACATCAAGCTCGGCGGCAACCCCGACGATCTCGCGGAGGCGGAGCTGCGCCAGCGCGGCCTGGACCCCGTCGAGCACGTCGAGGAGTGGGCCGCGGCCCTGCCGGACGCGCTGGAGCGCGCCGAGGCGGCCGTGAAGGCCGAGTTCGAGGAGGTCAAGGAGCTCGGCGGGCTGTATGTGCTGGGCACCGAGCGCCACGAGTCGCGGCGTATCGACAACCAGCTGCGCGGTCGTTCCGGTCGTCAGGGCGACCCGGGCGAGTCCCGCTTCTATCTCTCGCTCGGTGACGACCTGATGCGGCTGTTCAAGGCGCAGATGGTCGAGCGGGTCATGGCCATGGCCAACGTTCCGGACGACGTCCCGATCGAGAACAAGATGGTGACGCGCGCCATCGCCTCCGCCCAGTCCCAGGTCGAGCAGCAGAACTTCGAGACGCGGAAGAACGTCCTGAAGTACGACGACGTGCTCAACCGGCAGCGCAAGGTCATCTACGGCGAGCGCCGCCGCGTCCTGGAGGGCGAGGACCTGCACGAGCAGATCCGCCACTTCATGGACGACACGATCGACGCGTACATCCAGGCGGAGACCGTCGAGGGCTTCGCGGAGGAGTGGGACCTCGACCGGCTGTGGGGCGCGTTCAAGCAGCTCTACCCGGTGAAGGTGACGGTCGAGGAGCTGGAGGAGGCGGCGGGCGACCGGGCCGGGATCACCTCCGAGTTCATCGGCGAGACCGTCAAGGACGACATCCACGAGCAGTACGACGAGCGCGAGAAGCAGCTCGGCTCGGACATCATGCGTGAGCTGGAGCGGCGTGTGGTGCTGTCCGTCCTGGACCGCAAGTGGCGTGAGCACCTCTACGAGATGGACTACCTCCAGGAGGGCATCGGCCTGCGCGCGATGGCCCAGAAGGACCCGCTCGTGGAGTACCAGCGCGAGGGCTTCGACATGTTCACCGCGATGATGGAGGGCATCAAGGAGGAGTCCGTCGGCTACCTGTTCAACCTGGAGGTCCAGGTCGAGCAGCAGGTCGAGGAGATCCCGGTGCAGGACGCGGCGGAGAAGACGTCCCTCACCAAGGAAGACGCGGTGCCGGCGGGCGCCGCCCGTCCGGAGATCCGTGCGAAGGGGCTGGACGCACCGCAGCGTCCGGACCGGCTGCACTTCACCGCTCCGAAGGTGGACGGGGACGGCGCCATCATCGAGGGCGACTTCGTCAACGGTGAGGGGGCGGCCCGCTCCGAGTCGGACGGCCTGACGCGCGCGGAGCGCCGCAAGGCGCAGAAGGGCGCCAGCCGGCGCCGCAAGAAGTAGCGCGCAGGAAGTAGCGCCACCACAGGCGTGTGGACCTCGGGGCCGGGCACCGGAAGGTGTCCGGCCCCGCGGTCGTGTGTGCGGTCGTGTGTGCGGCTGGTGTGCGTGGCCTCTTTGCGAGGCCGAGTCGCGGCCGAGCCCGAGTCCGGGTCCTGGCCGTGGCGGGGCGCTGGTGGGCTTCGCCGGGCGCACACGATGGAGTGACGGTGGCGCGCGTCGTGCATGCCTCGGCGCCGCGTCGTCGACCGCCGTCTTTCGACTGTCGTCTTTCGATCGTCGTCCCTCGATCGCTCCCTCGACCGTCATCCGTCGACTGTGACGCGCTTGCCGCCGAGTTCCACAGCCGCGCAGCGCCAGCGCAGGTCCGGTCCCTGTTCGAGACGGAAGGCCATGGCGCGGACCTGGTCGCCGGCTGCGATGCGGGCGAAGGCCTCGATGACGCCCGGGCGGGGCACGTACTCGTCGCAGTGGCGGACGACCGGCCGCAGTCCGCTCGTACGGAGCGGGCTGCCCGGGGCCAGACGTACGAGGTGTTCGTAGGCGTCGCCGATGGTGTGGCCGAGCATCCAGTGGACCGGGCGGTTGCCGCTGAGGACCGAGAGCAGGCGCTCGGCGAACCAGTAGCGGGGGAGGCGGGACCGGCCCCCGGCGGGCGGCAGAGAGGGGTGCGGGGTGCGCTGCGGCGTGCGGCCGGGGCCGCGGCTGTCGTGACGGTCTCCGGGCTTCCTACGCGTCCTGGCCGAGGTGTTGTGCATGGCTGCCGCCCCTTCGATACCCACAAGTAACTTTCGGTGGGGATCTTGTACGGGCGGGGGAGGCCGGGCCGCAAGGTCCGCCGAGCCGTGCCGAGAGGGGCGCCGAGGATCACCTATCCGGGTGACGGGCGGGCGTGCAGGGCCCGCGCCGGGCGGTTCCACGGACGCTCAGGGGCGACGCGGGACAGGGCCGCCGGGACACCCCGATGGGGGACTCCGCACGTATCCTTAAGTGCTCACCCGACTACGAAAGCGGCCAGCCATGCGCGTCTACGTCCCCCTGACCCTTCCCGGTCTCGCAGAGGCGCACAAGGCGGGCGAGCTCGGCCCCGGTCCGCTGACCGCCTACGCAGTGACACCTGCGCTCCGCGAGTGGTACGTCTCCGACGACATCGAGGAGCTCGAGTACGCCGCGCTGAGCAGGGCCGCGGCGTCGTCGCTGCGGCTGCTCGCCGGGGACCCCGGCGCGGCACGGCGCCGGGTCGTCGTCGCCGTCGACGTACCGGACAACGCCGCGACCGCGGATCCGGGGCAGGCGCTCGGGTCCGCGTCGCTCGGCGAGGTGCGGATCGCGTCCGCGGTGCCGCTGTCGAAGGCGGCGGCGGTGCACGTGGACTCCGACGAGGCCGAGGCCGATGTGGCCGCGGCGGCGGACGCGCTGGGCGCGGCGGACCACGGGGACGACGACGCGCAGTTCGTGGTGGACGGCGCCGAGGACCATGAGCTGCTCTGGTACGGGGTGCAGGAGATCCCCGGGCTCATCGGCTGACGGCTCATCGGCTGATGACTGACCGCTGACCGCTGATCGCTGATGGCTGGCCGCTGACCGCTGACGCGGCGCGGCTCGCGGGGCCGGCTGTGGGCCCCGTCCGGTTGTCCGACCCGGTGGTTGTCGGACCCGGCCGGTACCGTTGCTCGGCATGGGGAAGTACAGCGCGCATCTGGTCTGGGACTGGAACGGCACATTGCTCGATGACATCCACGCGGTCATCGAGGCGACGAACGCGTCGTTCGCGGAGATAGGGCTGGACCCGATCACCCTGGAGCGGTATCGGGAGCTGTACTGCGTGCCGGTGCCGCGGTTCTACGAGCGGCTCATGGGACGACTGCCCACGGACGACGAGTGGGCGATCATGGACGCGGTCTTTCACAAGCACTACTGGCAGCGGGCCGACGCGTGCGGGCTCGCAGCCGGGGCGGCGGAGCTGCTGACCGAGCGGCAGGCGTCGGGGCGTACGCAGTCGCTGCTCTCGCTGGCCCCGCACGAGCATCTGATACCGATCGTGCGGCGACACGGTATCGAGGACCGCTTCGTGCGGGTCGACGGCCGGATCGGTTCGTCGCACACGGGCAAGGCGGAGCACATGGTGCGGCATCTGACCGCCCTGGACGGTGTGCCGGCGGAGCGGGTCGTGGTCATCGGCGACGCGGTGGACGACGCGGTCGCGGCGGCGCACGTGGGGGCGAGGGCAGTGCTGTACACCGGGGGATCGCACAGCCGGGCGAGCCTGGCGTCGGCGGGGGTGCCGGTCGTCGACAGCCTCGCGGAGGCGGTGTCGGTGGCGGAGGAGCTGGCGGCGTAGGCCCTCCGGTGGGGTGCGGTGTGCCTCCGGCGGGGGTGCGGTGACGGTGTGCCCGGTGCCGTGACGGCGGCCGGTGTGTCCGTCCTCAAGCGCCGGACGGGCTTGGGGCGCCCGGTACCGCGGGTGACCCGGTGTGTCCGTCCTCAATCGCCGGACGGGCTTGGTGTGGCTGCTGCTTGGCTGTCGCCGTCCGCGGACCGTGGGTGGGCGGGTCGTCTCCGACCGGGGTTCGTTGTTCGTCTGCGGGCCCGTCCCTCCCCAGGCCCCCGTCAGCCCCTGCTTTGGGGGCACCCCCGAACACCCGGGCCGTCCGAGGTCCGGGGGTGAAGCCCTCGGCGCTGGATCAGCTCAGCGGTGCCTTCGCGCGGAGGACCGTGAGGAATTCGCGCATCCAGGCGGAGTGGTCGGGCCAGGCGCGGGAGGAGACCAGGGTGCCGTCGACCACGGCCTCGGTGTCCTGGAAGGAGGCACCGGCTGCCTGCATGTCGAGTTCGAGGGCGGGGTAGGCCGTGACTCTGCGGCCCGTGAGGCTGCCGGTGGCGGCCGTCAGCAGGGGGCCGTGGCAGATCTGGGCCACGGGCTTGTCCGCGTCGAAGAAGGACTTGAGGATCTTGCGGAGCTCGGGGTCGTTGCGGAGATACTCCGGGGCCCGGCCGCCCGGGATGACGATGGCGACGTAGTCGCCCGGATCGACCTCCGAGAAGGCCAGATCGGCGGGCCAGGTGTAGCCCGGCTTCTCCGTGTACGTGTCGAAGCCCGGCTCGAAGTCATGAACCACGAACTGGAGCTTCTTGCGGGCCGGGGCCGCGATGTGGACCTCGTACCCCTCCTCGCGCAGCCGCTGATACGGGTACAGGACCTCCAGGGACTCGGCTGCGTCGCCGGTGACGATCAGGATCTTCGCGCTCATGGCTACTGCTCCCCTGTATCGATTTGTCTGTATCGATTTGTCGGCCTTCGGCCCCCCACGCCAACCTGCCTCCCCCGCGGCTGTTTGCCAAGAGGGCATGTGTCGCTGTCCAGAGTGTCAAACTTCCGGCCCCGCTTTTGTACACATACGGCTCATGACGGGTCAGGGGGGCGGAGCGATAGCCTTGACCCGTGATCAGCGCGATATGCCGAGGGGGCAGCGAAGCCCCCGGCCTGCGCCCGGTACGCCACAGCGGCCGGGTGCGAGCTGATCTTCCCTGTGGGTCCGGGCCTTTTCCCGGACCGTGTGAACCGCATGGATCGTGTGAACCGCGTGAACCACGCGGACCGCGTCGCGGTCACCTTCCGGGCCCGTCTCCCACATTGGCCGATACCGGCCCGGGCATCTCTCATCCCGGCATAGCGTCGACCCCGACCGGACACCCCGCGTCGTGGCGTTGTGCCATCTTTTCCCTACGTCACGCAACGGCGCGCGACAGGAGCCAGAGGACATGCAGACCAAGCTGGACGAAGCCAAGGCCGAGCTGCTCGAGAGGGCCGCGCGGGTAGCTGAGCACAGCCCGGGCGGGGGGCAACTTCCGACTGGGTCCGACAGCGGGGACCGTCCTGACCAGGACACCCTCCTCGCCTACCTCCAGCGCTACTACCTGCACACCGCCCCCGAGGACCTCGCCGACCGCGACCCCGTCGACATCTTCGGCGCAGCTGTCTCGCACTACCGGCTGGCGGAGAACCGCCCGCAGGGCACGGCCAACGTCCGGGTGCACACCCCGACCGTCGAGGAGAACGGCTGGACGTGCAGCCACTCCGTCGTCGAGGTCGTCACCGACGACATGCCCTTCCTCGTCGACTCCGTGACCAATGAGCTGTCCCGCCAGGGCCGCGGCATCCATGTCGTGATCCACCCGCAGCTCGTCGTGCGCCGTGACGTCACCGGCAAGCTCATCGAGGTCCTCAGCGGCGACTCCAGCAGTCACGCCACCGGCGACCGCAGCAACGGCAAGGACGCCAAGCTGCCGCACGACGCGCTCGTCGAGTCCTGGATCCATGTCGAGATCGACCGCGAGACCGACCGCGCCGATCTGAAGCAGATCACGTCCGACCTGCTGCGTGTCCTGTCCGACGTCCGCGAGGCCGTCGAGGACTGGGAGAAGATGCGCGACGCGGCGCTGCGCATCGCCGAGGAGCTGCCCGGCGAGCCCACCGCCGACGACCTGCGCGCCGAGGAGGTCGACGAGGCCCGCGAGCTGCTGCGCTGGCTCTCCGACGACCACTTCACGTTCCTCGGCTACCGCGAGTACAACCTCGTCGACGGCGACGCGCTGGCCGCCGTCCCCGGCACCGGCCTCGGCATCCTTCGCTCCGACCCGCACCACAGCGGCGACGACGCCCACGGCCACCCCGTGAGCCCCTCCTTCAACCGGTTGCCCGCCGATGCCCGCGCCAAGGCCCGCGAGCACAAGCTGCTGATCCTGACCAAGGCCAACAGCCGCGCCACCGTCCACCGCCCGTCGTACCTCGACTACGTCGGCGTGAAGAAGTTCGACGCCGAGGGCAACGTCACCGGTGAGCGGCGCTTCCTCGGGCTGTTCTCCTCGGCCGCGTACACCGAGTCGGTGCGCCGCGTCCCGGTCATCCGCCGCAAGGTCGCCGAGGTCCTCGACGGCGCGGGCTTCTCGCCGCACAGCCACGACGGCCGCGACCTGCTGCAGATCCTGGAGACGTACCCGCGCGACGAGCTGTTCCAGACCCCGCCCGACGAGCTGCGCGAGATCGTCACCAGCGTCCTCTACCTGCAGGAGCGCCGCAGGCTGCGGCTGTACCTGCGCCAGGAGGAGTACGGCCGCTACTACTCGGCCCTCGTGTACCTGCCGCGCGACCGCTTCAACACCACCGTCCGTGAGCGCCTGACCGGCATCCTCAAGGAGGAGCTGGGCGGCACCAGCGTCGACTTCACCCTCATGAGCACCGAGTCGGTGCTCACCCGGCTGCACTTCGTCGTGCGCGTGGCGCCCGGCACCGAGCTGACCCACCTCACCGACTCCGACAAGGAGCGGATCGAGGCCCGGCTCGTCGAGGCCGCCCGCTCGTGGGCCGACGGCTTCGCCGAGGCGCTCAACGCCGAGCTCGGTGAGGAGCACGCAGCCGAGCTGCTGCGCAAGTACGGCAACGCCTTCCCCGAGGGCTACAAGGCCGACCACACGCCTCGCGCCGCGGTCGCCGACCTGGTCCACCTGGAGCAGCTCTCCCGCTCCGGCCAGGGCTTCTCGCTCTCCCTCTACGAGCCGGTGGGCGCAGCGCCCGGCGAGCGGCGCTTCAAGATCTACCGGCCGGGCGAGCAGGTCTCCCTCTCCTCCGTGCTGCCGGTCCTGAACCGTCTCGGCGTCGAGGTCCTCGACGAGCGCCCGTACGATCTGCGCTGCGCGGACCGCACGCACGCGTGGATCTACGACTTCGGTCTGCGGATGCCGACCCCCAGCGGCAACGGCGGTGACTACCTCGGCGACGACGCCCGTGAGCGCTTCCAGGACGCCTTCTCCGCCGTGTGGACCGGTGCCGCGGAGAACGACACGTTCAACTCGCTCGTGCTCCACGCCGGGCTCAACTGGCGCGAGGCCGTGGTGCTGCGCGCCTACGCCAAGTACCTGCGGCAGGCCGGCTCGACCTTCAGCCAGGACTACATGGAGGACACCCTCCTCAACAACGTCCACACCACCCGGCTGCTGGTCAACCTCTTCGAGGCCCGTATGGCGCCGGACCGCCAGCGCGCCGGCACCGAACTGATCGACGCCCTGCTGGAGGAGCTGGACGCGGCCCTCGACCAGGTCGCCTCGCTCGACGAGGACCGGATCCTCCGCTCCTTCCTCACGCTCATCAAGGCCACCCTCCGGACGAACTTCTTCCAGGAGGCCGAGGGCTTCGAGCCGCACGCCTACGTGTCCATGAAGTTCGACCCGCAGGCCATCCCGGATCTGCCGGCGCCCCGCCCGGCCTACGAGATCTGGGTGTACTCGCCGCGCGTCGAGGGCGTGCACCTGCGTTTCGGCAAGGTCGCGCGCGGCGGTCTGCGCTGGTCCGACCGGCGCGAGGACTTCCGTACGGAGATCCTCGGCCTGGTCAAGGCGCAGATGGTGAAGAACACCGTCATCGTGCCGGTCGGCGCCAAGGGCGGCTTCGTCGCCAAGCAGCTCCCGGACCCGTCCGTGGACCGTGACGCCTGGCTCGCCGAGGGCATCGCCTGCTACAAGACCTTCATCTCGGCGCTGCTCGACATCACCGACAACCTGGTGGCGGGCGAGGTCGTGCCGCCGGCCGAGGTGGTGCGCCACGACGAGGACGACACGTATCTCGTCGTCGCCGCCGACAAGGGCACCGCGACGTTCTCCGACATCGCCAACGAGGTCGCGCTCTCGTACAACTTCTGGCTCGGCGACGCCTTCGCCTCCGGCGGCTCGGCCGGCTACGACCACAAGGGCATGGGCATCACGGCCCGCGGTGCCTGGGAGTCCGTGAAGCGGCACTTCCGCGAGCTGGGCCACGACACCCAGACCGAGGACTTCACCGCGGTCGGCGTCGGCGACATGTCCGGTGACGTGTTCGGCAACGGCATGCTGCTCTCCGAGCACATCCGGCTGGTCGCGGCCTTCGACCACCGCCACATCTTCATCGACCCGGAGCCCGACTCCGCCGTCTCGTACGCCGAGCGCCGCCGCCTCTTCGAGCTGCCCCGCTCGTCGTGGGCGGACTACGACAAGGAGCTGCTGTCCGCGGGCGGCGGCATCCACCCCCGCAGTGCCAAGTCGATCCCGGTCAACGCGCATGTCCGCGAGGCCCTCGGTATCGAGGCGGGTGTCACGAAGATGACCCCGGCCGACCTGATGAAGGCGATCCTGCAGGCGCCGGTCGACCTGCTGTGGAACGGCGGCATCGGCACGTACGTCAAGGCCTCCACCGAGTCCAACGCCGACGTCGGTGACAAGGCGAACGACGCGATCCGCGTCAACGGCGACGAGCTGCGGGTCAAGGTCGTCGGCGAGGGCGGCAACCTGGGCCTGACCCAGCTCGGCCGCATCGAGTTCGCACGCGGCGGCGGCCGGGTCAACACCGACGCCATCGACAACAGCGCGGGCGTGGACACCTCCGACCACGAGGTGAACATCAAGATCCTGCTGAACGGCCTTGTCGCGGAAGGCGACATGACCGTCAAGCAGCGCAACAAGCTGCTCGCCGAGATGACCGACGAGGTCGGCAAGCTGGTGCTGCGCAACAACTACGCGCAGAACGTGGCCCTGACCAACGCCGTCGCCCAGTCGCCCAGCCTGCTCCACGCCCACCAGCGCTTCATGCGCCGGCTCGGCCGGGACGGCGCCCTGGACCGGGCGCTGGAGTTCCTGCCCAACGACCGTCAGATCCGTGAGCTGCTCAACTCCGGCAGGGGCCTGTCCCAGCCCGAGCTGGCCGTCCTGCTCGCCTACACCAAGATCACGCTGGCGGAGGACCTGATCGGCACCTCGCTGCCGGACGACCCGTACCTGCGGGGTCTGCTGCACGCGTACTTCCCGAAGCCGCTGCGGGAGAAGTTCACCGAGGCGGTCGACGGCCACCCGCTGCGCCGCGAGATCGTGACGACGGTCCTGGTCAACGACACCGTCAACACGGGTGGTTCGACCTTCCTGCACCGGCTCCGCGAGGAGACCGGGGCGTCGGTCGACGAGATCGTCCGGGCGCAGACCGCCGCCCGAGCGATCTTCGGTCTCGGTGAGGTGTGGGACGCCGTCGAGGCGCTCGACAACAGGGTCGCCGCCGACGTGCAGACGCGGATGCGACTGCACTCGCGCCGTCTCGTCGAGCGCGGCACGCGCTGGCTGCTCGGCAACCGCCGGCAGCCGCTGGAGCTCACGGAGACGATCGGGTTCTTCGCCTCGGGCGTCGAGCAGGTGTGGGCCGAGCTGCCGAAGATGCTCCGCGGCATCGACCTCGACTGGTACCAGGGGCTGCTGGAGGAGTTCACGGCCGCGGGTGTCCCCGAGGACCTGGCCATGCGCGTCGCCGGCTTCTCGTCCGCGTTCCCGATCCTCGACATCGTCGCGATCGCGGACCGCACCGGGAAGGACCCGCTGGCCGTCGCCGAGATCTACTACGACCTGGCCGACCGGCTGCGGATCACCGAGCTGATGGACCGGATCATCGAGCTGCCGCGGGCCGACCGCTGGCAGTCCATGGCCCGTGCCTCCATCCGCGAGGACCTGTACGCCGCGCACGCCGCGCTCACCGCGGATGTGCTCTCGGTGGGCAACGGCTCCTCGACGCCGGAGGACCGCTTCAAGGCGTGGGAGGACAAGAACGCGGCGATCCTGGGCCGGGCGCGGACGACGCTGGAGGAGATCCAGGGCTCGGACACGTTCGACCTGGCGAACCTGTCGGTCGCGATGCGGACGATGCGCCAGCTGCTGCGTACGCACACCTGACGCTGACGCTCTGATGTGAGTCAGGGGCGCGCACCATCACGG
>NZ_JBSGZO010000055.1:0-30046 GCF_053611045.1 Streptomyces sp. NPDC054841
GGCCTGACACGGCTGGACCGCGTCCGTCGGCGCGGCCGCCGACCTGGTTCCAGTCGACCCGGTCCGCGTCACCGCCGCCGGAACTCGCGCCCGGGGAAGGGAGTACGCCACCTCGGGGCGGCCCACGGCCGCCAGGGCCAGCGCATCGGTCACCAGGGCATCGGTGGCCCGCGCTGCGTCGGTTTCAGAATGGGCGAAGCGCAGCGGTGCGCGATACGGATCCGACGTCCACTCCAGACTCACCGGGTATACGCGCCCGGCCCCGCCGTAGACCTCGGTGCGCGCTGGCAGCCGCCCGGCCAGAGCCCAGGAGACCTTGCCGGTCGGGATCAGGCAGAGCTCGGCCAGGTCGCGGAGCTCGGCCGCCAGGCGTTCCACGTCGATCCACGGCTCGGTGCGCCCGGAGGCGATCGAGACCACGATGACCGGCTTCGGCCGATCCTCGGCCAGCAGCCACTCGGCCAGTTCGACCGCCTGCGGGGCCGAGGTCAGCTGGTGGACGAGAACTCGCCACGCCGGGCCGCTGTGGATCTCCTCCCCGTCGCCGCGCGCCCGGATCGCGGGGACACAGGGGGGACCCATCCTGCCCCGGGCGGTCATGCCCTCCCGGGAGTGGTCGGCCAGCTGCTGTGCCTGTTTCATGGTGGTGCTTCCTTGTCGGCTTCGCCGGAGGGTTCCGGCCTCGCCTGTATGGCGGATCCCCCGCCGCCGTGCCGCGGCGTGGCGAGGAAGATCCACTGCCGTGTGGGTGCCGCGCAGTACCGCGCACTCCAGCTCGGCGTGACAGGCTTCGGATCAGCGCGTCTTGGTCGCGATATCCACCTCGCCATTCCCGCCCCTGCCCCCGCCGGGGCCGTTCTCCGCCGGGTGTCCGCCTTAAGGACCTTCACCTACGGGTACGCCCGCTGAGGCGTTCGGTCGGAGGCAGTGGGGGAACACGTCATGGCCGCGCGGTCGGCGGACCTCTGATGGGCCACCCGGGTCCGGGTGGCCCACCGCCCCCTGAGTGGGACTACTCAGAGGAGGTCTTGGCGATGCCGTGCAGTTCGATGGACACGAAAAACTCTCGCACCGCACAAAGCAGCATGAGGATGGCGCGGGGCAGCACAGCCATCAGGTGCTCGGTAGTGGGCAGGCAGTCGGGTGCCGCCACAATCATCTCTACCGAGGCGATCACCACTCCGTTGTCCCCGACGGTCAGCTGGGCGGCCTTGCACTTACGGGTGGTCTCGCCGCAGATGCGCTCCAGCTCCCCACGGGCGACGCCGTCATCGGTGGAGAAGAATCCGGGCAGCACCAAGCGGAGGTACTCCGGGTCGCCCTGATACAGGGGGATCAGAAAGTGGGTCGATCCGGTCTGGAAGTGGATCTTGTCGTCGGCGACCTGAACGTCTAGGCCCATGCGCTGCTGCAGGACCTCCTCGTAGCGGTCAGCCAGCTGCTGCATCTGGTGGTTCATGGGAGGCTTCCTTGTCGGTCTCGCCGGGCTGTTCCCGGCCTCACCTGTGGGGGCGAATCCCCCACTCGCGCGGCGCAGCCGGCGTAAGGACACCGCTGCGAGGTCACCGTGCAGGACCCCGCGCTCCAGCTCGGCGCGGCCGGCCGCGGAGAGGCGACGGAGCAGCGGGCCATCGGAGATATCCCCCCGGCCCATCCTGCCCCTGCCCCGCGGCCATTCGCCGTCGGCGTCCGCTCGATGTTCCTCACTTGTGGGGCACACCAGGGGCATCCGACCGGAGTCGGCGGAGGGCACCGTGGTGGCCGGGCGATCGGTGGAACCCTGGTGGGCCACCCAGGTCTGGGTGGCCCACCGTCCCTGGGTAGGGCTGCTTATGAGAGGTCTGGGTGGCGGCCACCAGGAACTCGTTCACGGCGTTCGCAAGGTCCTGTATGGCGCGGGACAGCACCACTTTCAGGTCCACCACGGTGGGCAGGCAGTCGGGTGGCGCCACGAACATCACCGCGGAGGTGGTCACCACCGCCTCACCGTCGTAGATGTCCAGCTGGGCGCCCCTGCACTTGCTGGTTACCTCGGCGCCGATGCGCTCCAGGTCCTCACAGGCCACACTGTCATCGGTGGTGAAGAATCCGAACAGCATCAGGGGGAAATACCCCTCGTCATCCTGGTACAGCGGGATATGGAAATCGACGGGTCCGATCTTGAAGCGGACCTCGTCTTCGGCGATGGCCCCGGCGCCGATAACGACCCGGGTGGCCAGGCTCATGCGCTGGTGCAGGGCCTCCTCGTAGAGATCAGCCAGCTGCGATATCTGGTTCATCATGGTGTCTTCCTCGTCGGCTTGCCGGAGATCCGGCCTCGCCTGTATGGCGGATCCCCCACCGAGGCACGGCGGGCGATCGCCGAGGTCCAGGAGCACGTCATGCAGCTCCTGCACGTTCTGGGCCGTCCCTAACATGGGCATCGCCGAGCGCTTCGCACGCGCCTACGGCTCCGACAGATTGTGTCCCGGACGCGGGACAACAGCACCGTTGCTGCCACAGGACCTCGCTTCCAACCTGAACAGGAACTTCCCCACTCGAACGACAACAGAGGAACGACCCCAACAGGACGGCGGGATAACGTGCGAGGTCCACGAAGTCGTGACCAGCTGCACGCTCTCGCTCGGTGAGCCCCGGCGGCGTTGGAGCACTTCGACGCGGCCGTGACAGGACGACCCGTACGACACCAGCACCGAGGCCCGCCTACCTCGCGCGGCAGGAGCCCCACCTCGCCATGGGCGACGGACGCCGCCGTGGAGATCGCCGAGCGGGCCATCGAGCAAGTCGGAGGGGCGGACTCCGCCCGCAGCAGCAACGCCCTCGCCGACCTGCGAGGACAGCTCGCCGCCCACCAGAACGCCCACTCCGTCGCCGACTTCCTCCAACTCACCGCGTAGCACGCACACGAGTCGAATCGTGCCTCTGGGGACGAAGCCTCAGCTCACGTCAGCAAGGACGTCCGCCATCGAGTCGTAGCTCGCGCGTACCCCTTCCTGATTGCCGAGGCGATACCGCTCAAGGCGGATCGCCCCGAGATGCCGGGCCTCGTAGACCTTCTGACGCCACAGGGCGTTCTCGGTCTGGTCCAAGGACCCGTAGGTCTCCCAGAACGCGGACCGCTCATCGGACTTGGCCCTGACCATGCGGATGGTCCAGTCGGCCGCCGGATCGCCCCACCACGTCCGATCGAAGTCGTACACCCCGGTGATCGTCGGCTCTGGCGCAGCGTGATCAAGCAACGCGTTGGGGACCCACAGGTCCCCTGCGAGCAAGCGTGGTTCGGTTATCTCGTCGAGGACGGACTGGTGTCGGCGTACAGCCGCAACGACCTTCCGCACGTCGGCTGTGTCGAGTCCGATGCCTTCCAGGTCGGCGGCGATGTCCTCCAAGGACGCGGCGACCGCCTCACTCCACGTGCCGTATGCGGGACCGGCAACCGGACCGAAGCAGGGGCTGCGGACGGCGTGCACGCGGCGGGCGATCTCGCCGAGCTGCCGGTAGAAGACTGGCCACGTCGACCGCGGGAACGTGCGGAGGTGTTCCGTCGCCGGAATGCCGTCGAGCAGCGACTGCACCATGTAGTCGCGGCTGATGACCTCGTGGGTGAAGTCCACCGCGATGAGGCGGGGCATGAGGGGCGCGAGCTCGGCGAGGTAGGGGATGCTGGCGTACTCGTTGCGCATCAAGGCCCGTTCCGAAGAGAACTGGCGATCCGGCTTCGGGGCGATCCTCAGGATCACCGGCCGCTCCTGGCCGGCAAGGGCGACGCGGAGGGTCGTGTTGTACATCCCGGTGCCGAGCTCGGCTGCGGAGAGCACCTTCGTGTCCATTCCGAAGACTCGCCGGCAGATTGCCTCGATCTCGTCAGCGGTCACGGGCTGCTGAAACGCCTCAGGCGCACGCGGGATCGGCCCGAACTCCATCAGCATCCTCCCTTGGCACGGCCTGCTGTAGCACCGTATCGCGGACGCTTGCGCGGGGATGGCCACGTCTCGCGCGTGCCAGCCGGGTGTGGTTCGAGCGGTCACCGGCGTCTTCGAGGCGAGGGGCGTGGCGAGCGTGCTCCAGGCAGGCGGGGCACCTGCTGTGCGGATTCGAGTTCGGCGCGGGCCTGTTCCAGTTCGAGTGACAGTTCAGCGGCGATGCGGACCAGTGCCGCGTTGCGTTCTCGTTCGGCGGCCAGCTCCGCCTTGGCGTCGGCGAGTTCCTCCTTCAGCACGGCGTTCTGCTCGGCGATCTTCTGAGCCGCGTCCGGTGTGAAGGACTGGGCCCTGGCCTTGGCCTGAAACTCTTCCACGAGCTCCTTGTGGTCGCCGTAGACGATGTCCCGGCGCAGGCCGCTTTCGGTGATGAGTTCGGTGCCGGTGAGCTTGCCGGTCGTCGACCGCAGCGGGGTGCCAGCCAGCAGGCGGGTGATGGCGGCCCGGACCGCCTCGCGTTCGGCGTCTCGGTCTCTGCGTCTGCGTGTCATGCCGCTTCACCGTCCCGTGGGACGGCGGGCCGCGTTGCCTCGTGGTCCTCGACGATCGCGCGGGCCCGCGCCGCCTGGGCGGCGGCGCGATCGCGTCGCGGCTTGGGGGCGAGCGGGTCGTGCGCCGTCGCGTCCCACTCGGCGATCTTGCTGCGGAGGTCGGCGATGTCGCGGTCGGTGTAGGCCAGGTTGGTGCACGAGCTTTGGCAGAACGACTCGTCCGGGCCGCTGTCCGCGGGCAGGCCCAGCGCGACCTTCTCCTTGCGGCACGCGGCCGTCTCCGCACGGTGGACGCAGGTCATGGCCTCGCCGTGGTGGATGTCCGGGTCGGCCTGGCTGAGCAGCCGCTCCACGCTGCGGACGGACCGCACCACGCGCCCGGAGAACGGTGCGACGCGGGCCAGCCGGGACTGGTACTCGGCGGCGGACGGTCCGCTGACGTGCTCGCCGTCCTGGATGCGGGTCCAGTCGTCCTCGTTCTGCTCCAGCACCATCTCCAGCTTCTCCACGGCCAGGTCCTCCAGCCAGGAGGTATCGCCTTCCCCGGCATAGCTCAGCGTGACTTTGGTGGAGACGTGCGCGTACTGCAGCGCGGCGGCGATCAGGCCGCGTGGCCGGCGCACGATGAAGTACGCCAGCGTCCTTCTGAACCTGGAGCCGTGCAGATGCTTGGTAGGATCCGGCGGGATGACCGGACCCGCACCCTCGGCGGCGAACGTGGCGTTGACCCAGCTCAGCAGGGTCTCCATGTCCCTGTTCATCTGCGCCGTCCGAGGAGCGAAGCGCATCGCCCGGTGCGAGGTCT
This sequence comes from Streptomyces sp. NPDC054841, assembly GCF_053611045.1. NCBI lineage: Bacteria > Bacillati > Actinomycetota > Actinomycetes > Kitasatosporales > Streptomycetaceae > Streptomyces > Streptomyces sp. NPDC054841. The sequence continues at coordinate 5,277 of NZ_JBSGZO010000055.1, forward strand.
TGATCAGGCCGGCCGGGAACAGCAGGTCGGCCCGGTGGAGGGATTCCAGCATGCCGATGGCATCGTGGACGGGCTGCACCGTCACCCAGGGGCGGTCCGGGTCGACGGGATCCAATGGAGTGCGGTCGTAGCCCTTTCCCCGGCGCCCTTGGATCAGCAGTTCGCCGGTCTCCTCGTCGGTGGCCCGGCAGCCGCGCCGCAGAGACAACACCTCTCCGGGGCGGGCACCTGTCAAGTAACAGATGACTACGAAAGACGCCGCGACCAGCACGCGGATCAGCCGGGGCAGCTCGGTGACGGTGATGGGCCGCTCACGCCACGGGCGACCGTCGACGCGGCCGGTGATGGTGCCCAGGTAGCAGTCGTCCGCGATGGAAACGCCGAACTGCTCGGCGAGGGCGCGCGCCTGGCGGCCGAGGTTTTCTCCTCGTCGAGTCTTCTCCAGTCCCACGAGACGTCCGAGATGGAACGAGCTGACCTTGCCAGGAATGCCGGGCTGGCCGGGCAGCACGTCGCCCGTCCTGGCCGCTTTCCTCACGAACAGCAGCAGGCGTTCCTTGGGCGGCAGCCCTTGGTAGACCGCTTGGCGGGGGTGGCGGCCGGATTCGAGGAGTTGGAGGTGTCTCCATGCCGCGCGGATGTCCGGTCCCAGGTCCTCCACGATGCGCAGCGACCAGTCCAGCAGGGCCTCCATCGTCGCCGCGGCGATCCTCGGCGTGGCGTTGAAGCGGCCTGGCGGCGGGAGTTCGACCAGGACCTTGATGGGCGCGTCCTGCCACGGTGCTGTGGTGTCCAGGCGGCAGTCGGCGGGCAGGTGCTCGCTGTAGGCCCACAGGGCTCGTACGGCGTTGAGCAGTTGGTATTTGGCGCCCTCGCTGACGGACAGTGCGCGCACGTGATCCAGGTAGGCGTCCAGGAGCGTGTCGTCGATCTCGCACAGTCGGGCGACGCCGTGATGCTCCAGCCAGATGGCGAAGGCGCGCAGCCGCATGAACCAGATCTTCACGGTGCCGCACCCGGCCTGGTCGTGAGTCTTCTGCCCGCTCATCACCACGGGGTGGGGGTGGTCCAGGGTCGCGAGGACGAAGCACTTGAACGCATCGGCCAGGGCGGGCGGGTAGCTCTTCCAGTGCAGGTTGATCGCGTCGATGTGGACGTCCGGGTGCGCCGGCGTCAGGGGCCACAGATCGTCGGCGAAGACGGCCATCTGCGATGCGGGAGTGCCAGGGTGTACCGGGCGGCTGCGCAGGACGACGGTGTCGCCGGCAGGCCACTCGATCTCGTGCGAGGGTGCGGGCGCGGTCACGGCGGCGCGCGACATCATCGAAGATCCATCCTTCCGTCCACGAGAGCGTCGACCATCTGCCGGTCCTGGTCCGTCAACTGGGTGCGGGCGTCGGCCTGGTCGGCATCGTTGTAGTGCGCGATGATGTCGCGCAGCTGGTCGAGGGGCTTGGCGAAGCGCACCCGCCACAGGCCGGGATCCACATGCGGGCGCAGCGCGGCGAGCCGGTCGTGTACCGCGAGCTGGACGGGCAGCTGATGCGGCAGCGCCCGCGCGTTCTCGCAGTCCAGACAGGCAAGGAACGACGCGGTGCAGGGCTGCCCAGGCGCGGTGTCCGGCCCGGCGAGGTGGTCGGTGCACCCGGTGACCGCCGTATCGCTCTTGCCCTCGATCAGCCGGCGGAGCGTCCCGGGCGCCAGGCCCGCCTCGGCGGCGGCAGTGGCCAGATCGGTACGGGCCTTGTCGACCAGCGCCGGAGTGATCACCGGAATCTGGCGGCGAAGACGGGCCTTGGCTACCTCCGCGCGCAGTGCGTCCCCCACCACGGTGCGGCTCTCGCGCTGCACATCGGGGCTGCGCTTGAGGTAGCAGTCGTTCATCGTGCGCCGGGTCTGCGCAACCGGACGGCGGCTGTGTTCGATGCCGGTCTGCCGGATCCGCCGCGCTTCCACGGGCGGCGGCCCACCGGGGGCAGCCTCGCCGGTAGGGAAGCCGTGCCGGACCGCCCACTTGCCGATGTAGGACGCGCGCACGCCCTGCGGCCACCGGTCTGCAGCACTGCCCTTCGAATTGAAACCGCTCAGCGCCAGCGTGTGATCACCATGGCGCCGTGAGACCACGGTCAGATCCAGCAGAAGCTGGTACACCCGCACCGGTGAGCGAAACACGGGCAGATCGCCGTCCGGCTCCTTCAGCACATCCTCCAGGCTGGACGGCAGGTCCTCCACAGGCGTGATCATGTGCTCGCGGTCCGGTCCACGCCGCGGTTTGACGGCCTCCACCAGCGCAACGCCGCCAGTGGAGAACCCTCCGTCCGGCCGGTAGTGCACGGCGGGCCAGGCCGCCACGGTGCCGAAGTTCTCCGTCGTCAAGGCGGTCAGCAGCAACGCGAACGCCGTCAGCTCGGGCACGGTCAGACACAAGCGCGGGCCGATGCCCGTCACACCACCCCAGCGCCCCGCCGCAGCCGTCACCGTGCCGCTGGGGTAGCGCGGCAGATCCCCGGTCCGCTCGAAGTGGTCCAGCAGCGATCCGAGCGTGAAGTCCTCGCTGTCCGCGGGGAGTTCACTGGCACGGAAACGCTCCAGCAGCGCCCGCCCTGCACGGATCCGGTCCCGAGCCCGGCACACATCGCCGCGAACCCGGGTCATGATCGCCTGCATCTCCTCGTCCGTGTAGGCCAGCGTCGCCTGCCGGCCGTCGTACTCCGGGAGTTTCTGCGCGAAGAGCTCGGCACGCGACGCCTCGGGCAGCTCTTGATCGTCACGCAGCAGCGCCCGCAGCGTCTCCAGGTATGTGCGCTGTGAACGGACACGCCCGCAGAACTCCCACAGCCCCCGCATGTGCACCGCGGTGACCTCGCCGGGGCTCACGGGCGCGGGATCAAGGGTGGTGAAGTACCGGGCGATCAGCGTCGCCGCCGTGTATACGGTGCCGGCCCCAGCGAGCCGGGTGACACCGGACCGTGGAGACGTCCGCCGGGTGAAGGCGCGCGCCAGCCATTGCTGGATCCCGAGTTCGATCTCGACCAGGTCCCCGTTCCTGTCCCGGATGTTGCCGAAGTCGAAGACCCGCTCGGCATCCCCGGACTGCGCCAGGAACCGCACCACGGCGCCGTCGCCCTCCGCCAGCAGCCGCTCCGGGGGCTGCCACCCCGCGGGCGGCTGAGACGCCTTCCGGCCGCCCCGTGATCGCGCGCTCACGCCGGCCCCGCCCCCTCTCCAGTCCTCGCCGCAGCACCGACCGGCAGCAGGGTCCGGCCCCCGGCGCGCGCGACCGTGCGGATCAGCGCGTCGACGGCCGGCTGCTCGTCCTCGTCCAGGAGCGCCATCAGGTAGTCGACCTGCAGCGCGGTGAACGGCTCCAGGTACACGCTCTTGGTGACCTCCGGATCGTCGTGCCCCAGCAGCGTGGACAGCGCGTACCAGATGCCGCCGAACTGTTCGCGCAGGTCAGCCAGTCCCTCGGCAGTGAATCCCTCCATGGACGGCTGCCACACCAGCGACAGCACCGAGAACCACTTCAGGGCGAAGGAGTGGCGGCACATGTGGGGCCGGGCCCACAGCGGGCACTGCTCCTTGCGGCGCTTCCGCTCCTCGTCTACCAGTTCCGGCGCGGTCCACTGCACCCACTTCTCGGCGATCCGCTCGTTCGCTGCCTGGAAGGTGTCCTCCCAGCCCTCGGGCTTCTTCGGCATCCCGGACGGCGCCAGCCACAGCGACAGCGGCTCCAGCCCGTGCTCGGTGCGGCGGAACAGCAGCCGCCGCTCATCGGGCGCGATCGCGTCCAGCGACAGCAGGCTCTCCGGTGCCCCCTCGATGCGCAGTGTGCGGGAGCGGGCGTTGTAGCCGGTCACCACCCGCGCGTACGGCAGCCGCTCGTACCGACCGGTGCGCTGGGCCCGCCGGATCGCCTCCGTCCGCGAGCCCTCCAGCGGATCGCAGTAGCTCTCGATGTCCTTCAGCACCCGGCGCGGGATCCGGTACGTCCGCCCCTCCTTCTTCGTCCCCTTGATGCACGCCGCCGCCAGCCACGCCTTCGGCAAGCGGCCCTCCGCCCGCAAGGGGATCTCCACGTCCAGGACGCTCGCCCACTCCTGCAGCCTGAGCCCAGTTCCGTAGAGCCCGTCGACGAACACCGCGTCGCGGTCCTCGTTCACCCCGCGCCAGCCCGGAATCCGCAGCCCGTCGAATCCGTAGCCGCGCAGCCCGATGTCCCGCCACTGCTCGAAGGCGGCCCGCAGCATCCACTTGATCTGCCGCCGCCGGGCGCCCGTGGGCCGAAGCCCGTCACGCGAGCGCCGTCCGCCGTCCGGGCCGATCTCCTCGTCCTGGCGCTCGTCCTCCTCGGCGGTCGGGACGCTCGGGACGGGGTTCGCCAACGCGTATGCGCCAGAGGCCCAGGTGTAGAAGGTGTTCAGCGCGGAGCGGTCGGTGTCGAAGCTCCCCGGCTTGACGCGCTCGGGGTTCCGTACGTCTGTCAGGCGCCAGTCCTTGAACGCCTCCACGTCCCGCGGCGTCGCCTCGGTCCAGTGGCGGCCGACGGCGTCGAGGAAGTTCAGCCACACCACCAGGGCCATCGCGTAACGCCGCCAAGTCCTCGGCTTCCGACCCGTCATGGGACTGACGCGGAAGAACAAGTTCAGGCGAGGGTCCGGCAGCACCCTGGTCGGCGGGATGATGATCGGGGTACCGTGCCGAGCCCCGTTCCGGGAAGCTCGCTCGTGAAGGTCACCGAAGGCCGCGAGTTCCTCGTCGGCCAGGCCGGGTGGGGGCTTAAGGAAGTCGTAGAACTCGACTCTCCACCCGTCATCGTTCTCCTCGTCCAAGTCCCCTCCGGAGCCGTTGAATCCGACAACTCCAGGGAGCCTAGTGAAGGACCGTCAACGCGCTGCTCGCTCCAGAGGCAGCCTCGCCAACCATTACGGGCGTGCTCGACTTCGACCGCGCGTGGTTCGGAGATCCGGCAGCTGACTGGACGATCCGCATGGCGACGGCCAAGGCGGACGAGCGGAACGCATTCTGGGAGTCCTACGGCGCCCAGGACCGTTCGCCCGAGGCGGTGTGGCGAGCGGGAGTCTACGAAGCCCGGCACCTGGGTGCGATCCGCCTGGAGCGATATCGGCTTGGCAAGACCGAAGCGGTTCAGGAGAGCTACGGAGCGATGGCTGAGGTGCTTGCCGGCCTCACGTGAGCTGGCCCGTTCGAAGGCTCAACGCGGACGCGGACCTGGCGGAGAACACGTCGGCCCGCGCCTCGATCTCCTCGGCTTCTGCGCCGGTGACCGCAAGTCGACTGGGTCAGCCGGAGCTGCCGGGCGTTCAGCACCCGACGCCGGTAACGGTCAGGCAGCGACAGCGCCCGTGCGCACAGCGAAATCCCTAAAGCCCGGCAGGTGCTGAGAGGAATACAGCATGTCAGCGGTGGAGGCGCGCATGGCGGGGCGACGCATTTCTTCGGGGGCGATGCGGTCCATGGCGCGCATCGCGCTGTAGGCGCGACGGTCGTCGCCAATGTGGCGCCACATTCGGATGGTCTCGGTCAAATAGCGGGCGAGGCGTTCTGTGCTCGACAGGCCCGTGGGGTCGACCTGTCGAGCGTACTGAATCGCTTCGTCAGGGGTTCCGAGCGCATTGTGGACGCTGATGCGGTACATGGCGCACTCATTGGGACTAGCGGCGATGGTGAGGAGGCCCAAGTGGCCATTGCCAGTGGGGATTCGTGAGGCTGTTTCGTCCGCCTCGTCGAGGAGTTGGAGCGCGTGGCTGCGCTGGCGACCGGAAGCAGCGGTGTACGCGGCGGTCAGCAGGAGGCAGGTCTGCGCGGCAAGGGCTGACGGCGGAGAGGCGCTCTTCGGACCCTTGGTGGCGACGTCACTCGCGGTCCGCGAGAGGAAGTCGACCGCGACCGCACTTCGGCCGGCGCGCCGCATGGTGATGGCCACGACACGAGCGGCTTCGCTGATGACCTGGGGGTCACCGCTGCTGCGCGCGGCGGAGAGTGCGCGATCCGCGGTCACCCAGGCAACTTCGGAGTGTTCCTTGACTGCCAGCTCGGTGGCCAGCACGTAGGAGCGAGCGATACATGCGTGGGCGCGCTCTCGGCGGTGGCCCGAGAGGGAGTCCCGGGTCGCCTCCGCAGTGGCGATCAGTCCGGGCAGTGCCGTGCCGAGAGCTGCGTAGCGGGCACCGGTGAAGGCACCGCGGGCCGTCCTCAGCGCGGCGGCGATGTCGGGCAGCGCTGCAGGCTGGGCCGGTACGGGCTCGAACAAGACGCGCTCAAGGCCCTCGGTCGGGTCAACGGAGCTGCCTGTCGCAGCGGCCGGTGAGGCGGCGCTGCTGGCCAGGAGCCCGAGGCTGATGCCCAGGGCGCCGGTCATCATTTCGCGGCGTCGCACATCGTCCTCCTGTGCCGACTCGGGTCCCTGGCTCACCCCTAGGCGGTGTCTTCAAATGTCACGCCCACATCAGGAGCGACGAAGGGTGACGGCTGCTTGGTAGGACCCGACGGTCTTGTCGTAGCGGGTGGCAATGCCTCCTGTCCTTTCAGGAGATCGCCAACTGCGAAGGAATGAGCCTGGCCACCGTGCGCCTCGCCTTCCTCAAGAACAACCTCCGGCCGCCCGCCCGGGCCTTTCCGACGCTGGCTCTAAACAGAGGCGGGCGGCATGGATGACCCTGCGTAGAGCCACTTTGGAGCGCACCGTCCCAACGACGCGCAACAGAACTCGACCTTCGACGAAACGAGCTCACTTGCCGCCGATAGGACGCATCAGGGCGGTCGTCCACGCCGCAAGACGCGTAGGAAACGCCGGACGCCGACGCCTCTGCCGAACAGCCAGCGGCTACCTCGGCTCGAGGATGACGACCGGGATCTCCCGGTCGGTCCAAGTTTGGTACTTGTCGTAGTCGGCATACATGTCGACGAGCCGAGGCCACAGCTCAGCCCTCTCCTGTGGTGTCGCCACCCGCGCCCGAACGGGCCGGGCGCCTTCGCCGCGCAGGTGCACGCGAGTGTCGGGATTGGCCTTCAGGTTCCCGAACCACTGCGGGTTCTTGGGCATGCCACCCTGCGAAGCGACGACAACCAGATTCGCGCCGTCCGTCAGGAACAGCACCGGCGTCGTGAACCCCCTGCCCGACTTGCGGCCGATGTGCTCCAGCAGGAGCGTCGGCACCGGTTTCTTGAAGCCGGCGCCCACGCGAAACTTCGAGCCGATGCGCCCATTGGTCCGCTTGAAGACCTCGACGTGCGCCCTCGACACCGCCCTGAGGATCTTCTTGGTGAGCGGTGAGTCCAGTCGGCCGAGGCCCCGGGTGGCGCCTGTGGTTTTGGAGCGGTTCATGGCGTTCTCCTGAGGTCGGACGGTCTCGCGCTAGATGAATGAGTCCGATGTGTTCAGTGGTCATAGGCGATCAGGGATCGTTTGATCTTGGCGCCGGTGGTCCAGTTGTGCCAGATGCCGGCTGCGAGGGCGAGGAGTCGTTGGCCGGTGCGGGCGAAGACTCCGGCGAGGGTTCTGCCGCCGTGTTGTTCCAGGCTGAGCTGGCCTTTGAGGGTGTCGAACACGGCCTCGATCCACTGACGGACACGGGCGAGGCGGCCGTGCCGGACGGGCTCGTCCTTCCGGTCGGGCCGCACCAGATGGATGCCGAGGCGCTCGGTGAGGAACGCCTCGAACTCCCGCCCGGCGAAGCCCTTGTCCGCGAGGATCACCTGACCGGTGCGGACGAGGTGGTGGTCGCGTTCCAGCAGTGCGGTCATCACCTCCCGTTCGCCGAGTTTCGGGTTTGCCAGGCACCAGGACACTGGCATGCCTTCGGCGGTGGTCAGCAGGTAGAGCCGGAATCCCCAGAAGAAGCGGGAGTGGCTGCGGCAGTAGCCGTATCCGGCGTGCCCGGCCAGGTCGGAGCGTTTGACGGTCTCGCGGGAGGCCGCGCAGGGCAGTGGCGTGGAGTCGATCAGCCGCAGGTCGTCGTGCCAGGTCGGCACCTGCCGGGCCAGGGCCTCGATCACCTGCGAGATGAGCGGACCGGCCGCGTTCAGGCGTTTGTTGTAGGCCGATTGCTGGGGCAGATAGCGGAAGAGGTGCCCCAGCCGGGCGTGTGCGAAGCGGATCCAGTGCCGGGCCGAGGGAAAGCCCAGCAGAACCTGGGCGACCGCGAGGCACAGCAGTTCGCCGTCCGTCAGTTTCGGGGGTCGCCCGATCCGGCGACGAGGGGCCACATGGTCGTCGATGAACACGTACAGTGCCGCCAGAAGGGCGTCCAGGTTTGTCGTCACACACGAGCCAACGGGCGCCCTTCGCCATGGTCGCGGCCAGCATAAACATCGGACTCATTCATCTAGCCGCGTGTATCTCACGTTAACATCTGGATAGGAAAAACAAAGCTAGGTAGGATGGGGCCGTGGCTACAACGAAGCTCCTCAGGTCCAGTTGCTCCATCGCTCGCAGCGTGGGCGTACTCGGCGAGCGCTGGACGTTACTCATCGTGCGGGAGGCTTTCCTGGGCGCCACCCGGTTCAGTGAGTTCAAGGAGCGGCTCGACGTCGCGCCCGACGTTCTCACAGCGCGCCTGGCCACGTTGGTGGAGTTCGGGGTCATGACTCGCGAGCCCTACCAGGAACCCGGTGCGCGTGGCCGCGATGCCTACGTCCTGACGCCGGCCGGCCGTGAGCTCGATGTCGTGCTCGGGGTCCTGCAGCAGTGGGGGGATCGCCACCTGCCGTGGGCCGCCGGCCCGACGATGGAGCGGGTGGCCGCCGAGACTGGCCTGGCTGTCCACGTCGGCTACATAGACGAGCGGGGCCGCGAGGTGCCGATCGAAGACGTCCGGGCTCTACGCACGGCCACCTACCCGCAATAGCCCCGGCGGTCACCCGTGGCGGCGGCCCGGGTGACCGTGACTCCGGCCCACCAACGCCCAAGGTTCTGTCGTCAAATGTCACGCCCACATCAGGAGTGATGCGAGGGCGACGGCCGCCTCGTAGGACTGGGCGGTCTTGTCGTAGCGGGTAGCGATGCCGCGCCACTGTTTCAGGCGGTTGAAGCACCGTTCCACGACGTTGCGGTTCTTGTAGACCCCACAGTCGAAGACGGGCGGGCGGCCACCGCGGCGGCCTCGCCGGGCCCGGTTGCCGACCTGGTCAGCCCGTTCGGGAATCGTGTGCGGGATGCCCCGGCGGCGGAGCCACGCGCGGATCGCCTTCGAGCTGTAGCCCTTGTCGCCCAGGACGTGATCGGGCCGGGTGCGGGGTCGTCCCGGTCCGATCCGGGGCACCCTGATCGCGTCCATCACGGTGGTGAACCGGGTGCAGTCGTTGGTGTTGCCGCCCGTGACGACGAAAGCGAGAGGCCGGCCCCGGCCCTCACAGGCTAGTGTCCTGAGTCGGAGATTCTTCGGCAGTAGGCGGCGACCTTGTCGAGGATTTCGTCGGCGGTCTTCGTCCAGGCGAACGGCCGGGGGTTGTCATTCCAGTCGGCGAGCCAGCTGCGGATGTCGCGTTCGAGCGCCTGGACCGAGCGGTGAACACCACGGCGGAGCTTCTTCGTGGTGAGTTCGGCGAACCACCGCTCCACCAGGTTCAGCCATGAGGAACCGGTCGGCGTGAAGTGCAGGTGGAAGCGCGGATGGCCGGCCAGCCACTTCTTGACAGCCGGCACCTTGTGGGTCACGTAGTTGTCCAGGATCAGGTGCACGTCGAGATCGCAGGGCACCTCACGGTCGAGCTTGATCAGGAACTTCTTGAACTCGGCCGCCCGATGCCGACGGTGCAGCGAGCCGATCACCTTGCCCGTTGCTGTGTCCAGGGCGGCGAAGAGGGTGGTGGTGCCCGCACGCACGTAGTCGTGGCTGCGGCGTTCGGGCACCCCGGGCATCATCGGCAGGACCGGCTGGGACCGGTCCAGGGCCTGGATCTGCGACTTCTCGTCCACACACAGCACCAACGCCCGCTCCGGCGGATCGAGATACAGGCCGACCACGTCGCGGACCTTGTCGACAAACAGCGGGTCCTTGGACAGTTTGAAGGTCTCGGCCCGGTGCGGCTGCAGGCCGAATGCCCGCCAGATCCGGGAGATCGCCGACTGCGACATGCCGGTGGCCGCCGCCATCGACCGGGTCGACCAGTGGGTGGCGTTCTTCGGTGTCTCCTCGAGTGTCTTGACGATCACCCGCTCGACATCCGCGTCGGTGATCTTCCGTGGGACACCCGGCCGTGGCTCGTCGCACAGGCCGTCCAGCCGACGTTCGAGGAAGCGCCGACGCCAGGTGCGGACCGTGTCGGCCGTGATCCGTAACCGCCGGGCGACCTCCGCGATCGCATGACCGTCCGCGCACTCCAACACGATCCGCGAACGCAATGCCAGCGACTGGGCACTCGAACGACGACGCACCCACGACTGCAACATCTCCCGCTCGGCATCACTCAGCACAACCGGCGGGATCTTCGGTCCAGGACGACTCACACCAGACCAACGACGAATCTCCGACTCAGGACACTAGGTGAATCTTGCTGGTCAGACCACCTCTGGACCGGCCGAGGGCCGGGTCTCGGAGCCCTCTTTTTGGGCCCCGGCCGCGTGCTGGTGGGCCCGGACGATCGTGGAATCGACGGACACCAGCCACTCGATGTCGCCCGCCGCGTCCGCCTTCGCCTGGGCGGCCCGCAGCATCCGGTCGAACGTCCCGCCCGCTGCCCATCTGCGAAAACGCGTATGCAGCGTGGCCCACGGACCATAACGCTCGGGCACATCCCGCCAGGCCGTCCCGGTCCGGAACTTCCACACGATCCCATTCAGGACCCTGCGGTCGTCCAGCCGCTTCCGCCCCCGCAATGACTCGGGCAGCAACGGCCGGATGAACTCCCACTCAGCATCGGACAGTTCATGGCGACGTATCACGACACCATGATCCACCAGCGGTGATCATTTGAAGACACCGCCTAGTGGCCTCTGCGGTCGCAGAGGAGGAGAAGCTCGCAGCCACGTCCGTGCGAGTGAACGGCTCGTCACGGGCCCCGCGAGGTGTTCAACGGCTCCCGGGACCGCCGCTGGATCCCGAACACGGACCGGACCGGACTCATCCCTCTGACTGCTGGCATCAGAAGCTGAGTCCCCCGGCCGTCTCTCCAAGGAGCGACGCCAGGTCTTCGGCCACGGCAAGTAGGGTCCGGTCCGAGTACGCAGGTCCCACGAGCTGCACGCCGATCGGGAGGCCGTCCGCGTTTCGCGCGACGGGCATGACCAGGCTGGGCAGACCAACGTGGCTGGTGAGGTTGGCCCAGCCTGTCTGGTCGAAGAAGCTCCGCTCGACGCCGTCGACCGTGAGAGCGCGGGTGCCGGCCGGGATCGCCGCGGTGGGAGCGGCGGGGGTGATGAGGACATCGTGCTCGGCGTCGACGAAGAACCGGTGCCACGTCTCCCGAAGCCGGAGGCGCTCCTCGTTGGCGCGGAGCCAGGCGCGGTGTGTCTGCGTTCGGTGGCGGAGGAAGGTGGCTCGCGGGCTCGCGTCGTCCTCTTGCAGGTCACGCGCCGCCGCGAGTTCGGCCGCGCTGGCTTCGTGGTCGGTGGCGGCCGTCGCGGTGGCGTGGAGGAGCTGCTCGAAAAGGCGGAGAGAGTCGGCGAAGTCGACCGGTCCCGCTGTGCGGATGACGTGCGTGCCCGCGGAGGCCAGTGCCTGCTCGACGGCGGCGAGAGCAGCTGCGGTTTCACGGTCGACGGGGCAGCTCGCGTCCTCAGCCCACACCGCTACCCGGAGCTGGCCGACTGCGCGGCGCGCCGAAGACAGCTTCACGAGCCAGGGGCTGTTCTCGGCGGGTGACGGTGTCGTCAGCGCGTCGAGGAGTAGGTCAAGGTCGCGGGGGTGGCGGGCCAGGGGGCCGGGGGTGACCATATCGCTGCTGGTGATCCATCCCGGCGGGCGGGGGATGTGGCCGCGAGCCGGGACGAGTCCATGCGTAGGGCGCAGGCCGTAGACGCCGCAGTAGTGCGCCGGAAGCCTCAGTGAGCCAGCGAGGTCGCTGCCGAGGTCGGCGGGAGTCAGGTGGGCGGCGACTGCGGCGGCGGGGCCGCCGGAGGAGCCACCGGCAGTGCGCTCAGGATCGTGGGGGTTGAGCGTGGGGCCGAACAGACTGTTGTCGGTGTGCAGGTCCTGGCAGTACGCCGGCGTATTCGTCTTGCCCATGATCACGGCGCCTTGATGGCGAAGACGGGCGACCGCATCGGCGTCCCGTGCGGGTACGTGACCCGCCAGGTCCTCGGCGCCGCTGGTAGTGCGCAGGCCGGCCGTCTCGAAGCTGTCCTTGATCGTGAGGGGAAGACCGTCGAAGGTTCCCCTGGTTTCGTTGCGGGCGCGACGTTCGTCTGCTGCTCGCGCGGCGGTCCGGGCCGCGTCGTCGTCGCGGGTGACGACGGCGTTGACGTGGCTGGCATCGATGCGGTCGAGATGGAGGTCGAGCAGCTCGCGGCTGGAGATCTCGCGGCGGTCCAGGGCCTGGAGCTGGACGTGGGCGGGCTTGTGGGTGAGGTCGGTCGTCATGCGGAGACTCGCTCAAGGTGGGGGGCTTGTGCGGGCTGGCGGGGCAGGTGGCGAGCGACGTCGAGGAGGGCGTCGATGTCGTCCATGGGCCGGCTGGTCTGGCGTTCAGAGTCGGCGAATTCGGTGAGCTGGTCGGGCGCTGGGCGGGCGCCTTCGGCCCTCGCGGCGATTCCAGCGAGGATCTGGTCGGCCGTGACGGCGGCAGACAGCTCCTGGCCGTGGAGTCCTCGGGCCCGGTGGTGGGCTTCGCTGGCCTCGCGGACAGCGGCGTCGAGGTATTGGCGGATCACGAACCGGCCGTCCCGGATCTCGACTGCTCGGCGGTAGAGCCGGATCGAGATGCGGCGGAAGCGACGCCTCTGGGCCGGGTCGACTCGGTCGATCGGCAGCTCGATCTCGGGCGCTTCGCTGTAGAACGCCAGCCACAGGGGACGCAGGCCGTAGTAGCTGCGGTACACCTTGATCCGGAACTGGACGCTCTGGGCCTGGTCGCTGATGGTGGGCACGAGCCAGCCGATGAGCGTGAGCATGGCGCCGACATCGCCGCAGGTCCAGGCGAAGCCCTCCCAGCCTGCGAGGGAGGTGTCGAAGGCGCCAGCGATCACGTTGCCGATGCGGACCGCGCTGTACCCGAGGGTGACGGTGGCCCCGAGGGCGACGATGCGCAGGCCGTAGCGGACGGACCCGCGGATGTTGCGGCCGGCCAGGCGCCAGCAGGCGCGGGCGAGGAACAGCTCGCCGATGGTGTAGGCCGTGACGTACAGGGTGAGGTACGCGGCATACCAGTCGTCGTGCGCGTAGTACAGCGTGAAGTCGATCGGATGCGACGCGCTGGGCGTCAGCAGGGCGAACAGCGCCAACAGTCCGGCGATCACCGCGAAGCCGGCCCCGAGCCACCGGCGACTCCGCCGGCGGGCGACATCGGGCGGGGATCCCCAGTACGTGAGGACCACCTGCTGACAGGCCAGGAGCGCGACCACGCAGCCTTGCGCGAGGGGCACGGAGAGGTTGACGGTGCCGAGGACTCGGTCGAGGTAGTTCCACATCGGCGTGATGGAGAACAGGAACGACAGTCCTGACAACAGGAAGACGGCTGCCAGCGCGGTGGAGGCCGGGTCTCGGCGGCGGGTCGGCACGTCCCGCAGGAGGCAGAGGAAGCCGAGCGTGGCGACGACGAGGCTGATCGGATGGAGCAGGTCCTTCACGTCCGGGCCTCCCGTCGGCGCAGCAGCGTGTGCGTGACCCGGTCCTGCACCTCGTCTCCGGAGGACTCATCGCTGCGCAGCCACCGGTCGATGATCCGGCGCTGGAGCAGCGAAGCGAGGAGTTCGGTGTCCCGTTCCTCGTCCTCCTCGTACTTGGTACGCCCCAGCATCATCTGCACGGTGGCCGGATCCACGCTGGTGATGAAGGACGGAGCCAGCGCGGACACCGGCCGGTTCTCATGGTGACCGAGCAGGAGGTGGCTGAACTCGTGGGCGATGATGTGGTCTTGGTGCAGGGAGCTGGTCCGCGGGTCGTAGAACACGTGGACAGCACTCTCCGTGACGGCGCACGCCCCGCACACCGAGGGTGCCTGCTCCCGGGCCTCTAGGACCACCTTCCGTCCCATGCGGCGAGAGACCTCGTCGCTGAGATCGCGGATATTGATGACGTCCGGGAGCTTCAGCTCGGCCAGGAGGTCAGGCTGGCGGAGCCTACGTGCAGACCACATTGGTTTTCCTTGATCACTTACTGAACTAAGCCCGTTTTACACGCCAGTTGAGGGCGGCAGCCCCTCGGATTTTCGTACGCTCTCGACAATCCCCAGGACGGCGTCTTTTCCGTCCGCAGAGACGTCGGATAGGCGAAGAAGAACGTTTTTGATCTTCGCGTCGCGAAGCAGCGCGAGCAACTCAAGCTCCTGCACGGTCTTTTCGGCGACGGCATCGTCGAACCAATAGGCGGGATCCACGCCGAAAAACCCTGCGAGCGCTTCGAGATGACGCTTCGTCGGGTTATCTCGCTGCCCCGTCCGCAGGAGCCACAGGTACTGGGCCGACAGCTTGCCCAGGCCCCGTTTCTCCATCAGTTCGGCCACTTCGGCGTTGCTGAAGGGGCCGCGATCGGGTGGGTGCACCGTGTCGAACAGGCGGTTTAGGCGGTCCATGAGCCCCTTGGGGTTCACCTGACCTTCGGTGGACTCTTTCATGATCCTTTCCTGGGTGGACTTCGTAGCAACTTCAACCACCCTACCCCGCCATAAACACCAGTTGACGGGTTGATCCCCCATATGGAAAGTTCTTCCTCACCAGCACGTTTCCGTGTGGCACGCACCGCCCGTTTCAGGTCGGCCTGTCCGTTTCTACCGGCAGGAGCACGCCGGACGACGTGGCGCAAGCCACATTCACCCAGCGACATACGTCACGTCTGGCCCGCAAAACTTTGATCCTCGACCAGAAAGCGCGGAGGCGACAGTGGAAACACCTCATCCACATCGCATTTCCGCCGCGGAGGACATCAGACACTCGTTCCAATTCGGATACATTGACACGATCTCGGCAGTCGGGGCAACCGCGGCAACGGTGCTCCTCGACGCCGGAGGGCGGCCCGCGCCTAGCCCCACAGGCGGCTCCGGCGGCAGATCATGCGGTGACTCTCTGCAACCAGTACAGAGTTTAAGAACCAAGTCTGGATCTTGACACGGGTCCGTGCGTATGTTCGTCGTCCCCGGGCAGCCCGCCTGCGACGACGGACGTAAGGAGCCCGCGAGCACGGACCGGACCGAGTAGGTCCCGTAAAACAGCGACGGCGCCCGAGAGCGGTAACTCCCGGACGCCGAACGCTAAGCGGCACGTCCGCCCCGGCAAGGGCGGAGATTGCCCACCATCACCACGCTGAGTCCTTCCAGGGGCGCACCAGCGTGGCAACACTGCAAAGGGGAGTATCGCATGTCTCCTGCCCTGCGCGAAAGGCCCTTCCGCCTGGCCTGCGCGGCAGCAACCTCCGTCTCGGCGCTTCAGCGCCCCGAGCCGGACCACACCATCCCGGCCCCAGCGAACCGCCGGCACCGCCCGCTCATCGGGAGCGGCCGATGAGCAGCGAAGCCCGCGAGTGGGTGTGGGAGCACAGCTCCAGCCGGGGAGCGGCGCGCCTGGTCCTGCTCTCGATTGCCGACCGGGTGGCCGACGAGCAGTGCGTCTCCTGGGCCTCGCTGTCCAGCCTGGCCAAGCGCACGCGCGCTTCCGTGTCCACGGTGCGCGAGGCCATCGACCGCCTGGTCGACGCCGGTGAGCTGGAGCAGCTCGACGACCTCCTCGGCCCTCAGCGCAGCACGGTCTACCGCCTGCCTCTCGCCGCCGTAGCGGTCGCGCAGGCTCTGCGAGCGCAGCAGCAGGGCGAGGAGGGGGACAGCGACACGGCAGCGTCAGACGAGCCCGCTGTCCCTCTGAAACTCCGGCTCTCAGCTCTGCGTCGATTCGGAATCCGTCCGCGTGAGGTGCCGGATTCCCCCGCGAGGGTCCGGAAACCGGCAGTACCGGAAACCGGCAGGTCCCGACGGAAACCGGCACCTCGACGTACCGGAAACCGGCACAGCGATGTACCGGAAACCGGCACACAGAACCGTAGTGAACCTGATTTGAACCGGAGGTACAGCAGTGGTGTTGCGGCTGTCACCTCGGCTGCCGAGTGGCAGGTCGACCCAGCCACCCACGCCTGGACCCGCCAGCAGGGACACATCAATCGCCTCGGCGAGGAGGGTCTGCAGGCGGCCGACGCGAAGTGGCGTGCCCACCGCGCCGACTTCAAGCCGAGGCCGGCGGATGCCTGGGCTGCCGACTGGCGCTCCTGGGTCGCCCGAGAGCACGCCCCCAGTCGCCCGAACCTCTACGCCGTACCCGGCAAGGGTCCGGCTGCACCCGGCGGCATGACCCGGGCCGAGGCCCACACCGCCGCTCTCCTCGCCGCCCTCGACGAGCCGACCGGAACAGAGGGCTGACCGTGGACCGCCGCGAAATCGCCGCCCTGCTGGCTTACATCGGCCGGCTCGACCCCCGCACCATCCGCACCGACCAGGGCGAGGCCCGCGACCAGCTCGCCCAGTGGCACGAGCTGCTCGGCGACGTGCCAATGGCTACCCCGCACGGCTGGGACGCCCGCGTCGCCGCCCGCCAGCACATCCGCACCTCGCCGTACCAGATCCTGCCCGCGGACGTCGCCCGTCCCTGGGAGAGCTACCGGCGCGACCGCCTGGCCCGGCACTCCGACCCCACGCCGTCCGTCGACCCGGACGACCAGGCCGCCTGGACCGCCGAGCTGGTCGGCACCCGACGCGCCGTCGCCGCCGGCACCGCGCAGCCCGCACAGGCCCGGGCGATCACCACCGGTCGCGACGGAATCGACCCGAAGCTGGCGTCCCGGCTGCGGGAGATCGGCTCCTGCATACCGCCCGCCGCCCGTTCCGCCCTCGCGCCCTACCGGCCAGCGCGAGCAGCTCGTGAGGCCGCCGTCGCGCAGGGGCTGCCCGACGCTCTGAGCGTCCGGTGCGAGTGGTGCCTGGCCCAGCCCGGCGAGCCGTGTCGTCGCCGCCGGATCGGCCCCGACGGCGGAGCACGCGGGACCGCCCCGCGCGCCACCCCGCACCCCGGCCGCCTCGACCTCGCCGCCGCCCAGCAGGCCCAGCAAGCCCAGCCGAGCGAGCAGGTCCAGCAGCCCGCCATGGCCTGACCGGCGCATCCGGCACGTGCACCCCGTCCGGTGCACCGCCACCCAACACCACCGTCCCGCCCCGGCTGCGGCGCACGCCCTCGCGCCGCAGCCGGCACCCGACGCCGCATCCGCCCAGCACCGCCCCAGCCGGCCGACGCGGCAGCACATCGGAGACCCCCTTGCGCCACATCACCACCCACGACGCGCCGGCCACCGGCCTGCGCGGCATCGGAGACACCAGCTGGCACACCCGCGGAGCGTGCCACGGCATGGACGTCGAGGACGCCGACGCCGTCTTCTTCCCCGGGCCCCGGGACCACGAGGACATCGCCGAGGCGAAGGAACTGTGCGGCTGGTGCCCGGTACGCCGCGACTGCCTCGACTTCGCCCTGGAGAACGTCCTCAAGGAGGGCATCTGGGGCGGCCTCACCGAAGCCGAGCGGCGCCCCCTGCACGACGGACTGCCCCAGCGCCTCGACTACCGGCGCGTGACGGCCTTCTTCCAGGGACGCGACGTGCACCTGACCGAGGCCGAGCGGCAGGTTGTCATCGACCACGCCTACGTACGCGGCTGGCGGCCCGACCGGCTCGCCGCTGCCCTGCAGATCAGCCACAAGCACGCCCGTGACCTGCTCCGGCAGGCGGCCAACAAGGTGTTCGACCGCGACCGCACCTACTGCGTGCCGAGGCCCAAGAAGAAGCGGACGAAGACCACTCCGGCAGCAGGGGGCCCCGCGCCCGCCGCACCCGGCACACAGCAGCCGGTAGCCCGCCCGGCAGCGTCGACTCCGGCGCCCGCCCCTCTCGGAAAGGCCGCATGACCCACCCCGTCCTGGCCCTGAGCGCCGCTCCGGATCTCCCTCTCCTCCTCGCCGGCGTGCCCGCCGCCCTCGTGCTGGTGCTGACCGCCTGGGCGTTCCGGCGCCGAGGAACCCGCCCGCAGAAGCGTCTCGGCGGCCCGGCGGTCAAGGTCGCCGCCCTTGCCGCACTCGGCTGCACCGCCTACAGCGCCGACACGAGCTGGCGCTTCGCCGCCGACTACCTCGACATGGCCGGCACCGCAGAGCGAGCCGGCATGTTCGCCGCGGCCGAACTGGCGCTCTTCGCGACCGCGCTGATGGCACGGCAGAACCTGGCCACCCAGGGCGCCCCCGGCCTGCCGGGCACGCTGGTCTGGGTGATCACCGGCGTGCAGGTGATCCCCGCCTACGCCGAGAGCGGCCCTGTCGGCGGCACGGTCCGGGCCTTCGTCGGGCCGGTCATGGCAGCGATGCTGTGGCACCTCGCCATGGGAATCGAGCTGCGCCTGCGGACCCCGGGCGCCGCCTCCCACGGACTGATCGCCGTCCTGGGCAGGGAAGTGCGCGAGCGGCTGCTGTCCCGCCTCGGCATCTCCGCGCGAGACCGCGACGCCGCGCAGATCACCCGGGACCGAGCCACCACCCGCGCGGTCGCCCTGGCCGCCCGTCTCGCCGAGCGCACACCCGAGCAGCAGCGGAGTCGGAGCGGCCGTCGGCTCACCCGGCGCCTGTCGAAGGCGGTCGGCAGGGCCTCGGTCGGGACCGACGCCCGCCAGCGCGCGCAGCTGCTCGACCAGCTCGCCGCCCGCCGGCACGCCCTCGCGCTCGCTACGGTCCCGCTGCCCTCTCCCTGGTCCCCGGTGCACAGCACCGCCACGGCAACCGCAGTCCCCTCGCAGCCGCCCTCGAAAGCGCCGGTCCCCGTAGCCGGTCCCGACGAGTCGGGCGGGGACCGGGGACCGTGCAACCCGAGGGGACCGGTCCCCGAAATCGCAGACTCGACGGAGTCGTCAAGCGCGGGGACCGAAGGCGACGACGCAGGGGCCGGCGTGGGGACCGAGGCCCCAGAAAGGGACGCGGTCCCGGGGATCGGTCCCGCCGATTCGGAAGCCTCGGCGGGGGACGCCGGAAGCGTGGGGACCGACCTTCCTGCGCGAGGAGTACCTGCTCAGGGCCCTGATTCGCATCGGGGACCGATCGACACCGAGTCGGGGACCGAACCCACCGGGGACCGGGGACCGACCGACACCAACACGGGGACCGAACCCACCGGGGACCGGGGACACGAGGTCCCCCTCCGGCGGAAGACGACCACGAAGACCAGGACGAAGAACAAGGGGAAGCACGGCCGGTCCCGCACCCCGCAGACACAGCGCCCGCCACGCGAGCCGGAGCAGTCGGTGGACCAGCTCGTCCAGCAGGTCCGCCCCCACGTCCCCGCCCTGCTCGAGCGGGACGGCAACGAGTCCGTCACCCGAGTCCAGCTGCGGGAGATCCTCCGCCGCGAGGGCCTGAAGGGCGGCCGGAACGACCGGCTGAGCCTCGTCCTCCAGGAACTGCGGAGCGACGACACCACCAAGACAAGGAGCACCGCCCGATGAAGACCTGCCACCAGTTCGACACCGTCCGCGCGGAGTACGAGCGGGAGATCGGCTTCATGCTCGCCCACTCCAAGCGGCACGAAGGCAGGCCGGCGGCGAAGTCCAGCGCAAAGCAGGCTGCCTCGACGAAGCAGCGGATGGCCCGGGCGCTCAACAGCCACGTCGGGCGCTGCCCCGAGTGCGGCTGAACCGACAAAACCCCAGCTCAACGCCCCTATCCGCAACAGGTGGCCCGGCTCCGTGCCGGGTCACCGTCCCGCTTAAGGAGGTACGCCGTGATTCCGCGTCCCCCTCGTTCATCCGAGCCCACCGCCGCCGAGGCCAGCGCCTGGGCGGACGTCCTGGTCCGTCGGCGACTTCTGCACGCCGCTGTCCTCACGCCGACCGGCCAGTGGCTCGTCCAGGACCACCCCTACGAGCCCGTCCGCGTCCTCACGGGACCGGCCGACGTCCTCGCGCTGGCCGCGACGATCCAGCACCACACCCGCTCCACGAGGTCCGAATCCCGATGACGAACCCCACTCAGAACGGCAACACCCCGGAACCTGATCCCGACTCCAACTCGGTCTCGGGGCGAGCAAGATGGAGGTTCGGACACTCCCCCGAGGGGGCAGTGTCCGAACCCGTCCCCGCCCCTGGGGTGGCGGGGCCCGACTGGCACCAGGGGGCGCCAGTCGGGAAGACTGCGACCGAGGGCGGATCGCAGCCAAAAGCTGCCCACAAGGGGCGGCCGAAGGGGCGAGCACGTCCGCGCGACAAGAAGCAGCGTCGCGCGCACAGCGTCCGCCTCAACCCGTCCGAACTCGCTCTCATCCAGGCCGGAGCAGACGCCGCCGGTATGAGCGTGGCGGGGTTCCTCGCCTACGCCGGGCTAGCCATGGCCCGCGACCAGTCCCGTACCGCCGTCGCCATCGCCACCGAACGCGACGTGCTCACCGAACTGTTCGCGATGAGGCGGCAGCTCGGCTGGGCCGGCAGCAACCTCAATCAAGCCGCCAAGATCCTCAACTCCGGCGGTGACGTTCCCCAGCTGACCCAAGTGATGGCCGACGTCCACCGAGCGGCCGACGCGGTGAGGATGGCTGCCGACAAGGTAGCCAACCGGCAGGCAGACGAGGCGCCTTGATTCCACAGATCCACAAGCAGGGCAGCCACACCCTGGGCCTGCTGTACTACCTCTACGGCAAGGGAACCCACGAGGAACACGTCGATCCACATCTCGTCGCCTCCTTCGACGGCATATCGCCTGACCCCGGACGCGATGCGACAGCTACCAAGAAGGATCTCGGGCAGCTGCTCGACCAGCCCCTCCATCTCCTTGCCGCGGATCAACGCCCCGACAAGCACGTGTGGCACTGCTCGGTGCGTGCTGCGCCCGACGACCCGATCCTGACCGACGACCAGTGGGCGGACATCGCGCGTCGCATCGTCGCCGCCACAGGGATCGACCCGCGCGACGGCGCGGGCTGCCGCTGGGCCGCCGTGCGGCACGCTGACGACCACATCCACATCGTTGCCACCCTCGTGCGCGAAGACGGCCGACGCCCCGACCACCACCGATCCGGTAAACGGGCGCAAGCCGAAGCCCGTCTCATCGAGAAGGAACTCGGGCTCCGGCAGGTCGCCCCCGGCGACGGCACCGCCGCACAGCGGCCCACCAGTGCCGAACGGCACAAGGCCGAACGCCAGGGTCGCGAGCGCACCGCCCGCGAGGAGCTGCGCGAGACGGTACGGCGCGCGGTGTCCGGTGCGAGGAGTGACGAGGAGTTCTTCGACCGGCTCGCCGCCGCCGGCCTCCTGATCCGTAAGCGCGCCGCGCCCTCCGGAGACCTCCTCGGATACAAGGTCGCTCTGCCCGACGACCTGAACAAGGACGGCGAGCCGGTGTTCTACCCCGGCGCGCGCCTGGCCCCCGACCTGTCGCTGCCCCGCATCCGGGAGCGCTGGTCCGGCGACACCGGGCCCGATCCGACTCCACGGCAGGAGGACACGGTCCGTACGGGGCCCGGCACTCCGGCCTCCGCCCGCCGCAGGACGGCATCGGCCGCGTGGCAGGCCGTGCTCATCGTCGAGCACGGCGACGACGCGGTCGCCGCCGCCCACATCGCCGCCGCCGGCGAGGTCCTGGACGCGCTCGCGAAGACCTCCGCCGCGCACACCCGCCGCGAACTGCGAGACGCCGCAACAGCGTTCGAGCGGGCCTCCCGCTCCCACGTACGCGCCGTACGCGGGCACGACCGCGCGCTGCGGCAGGCCGCCCGCGACCTCGTCCACGGCGGGCCCGCCCTCGGTCGTGGTGAGGACGGTGCCACCACCGCGATGGCGATCGACATGCTGTTCTTCCTCATCACCGCCGCTGCCCACTGGCACGCGAGAAAGGGCCACGCCCAGCAGACCGAAGCCGCCGCCCAGGCCGCCGAGCACCTGCGCACCGCCTACCAGGCCGCCGCCGCCCAGCCGCTCGGCGTGCTCTACCAGCGAGGCCGACGTCTGAGCCGGCCGGTGCTCCAGCGCCAGACCGTGCTGCTGCGCGAAACGCTGCCCCAACTCGCCGAGCAGATCCTCGCCGAGCCCGGCTGGTACGCACTGGCCGCAACCATCGCGGAAGCCGAAGCCGCTGGCCACGATCCGGCCGCTCTTCTGTCCGACGCGGTAGAGCGTCGCGAACTCGACACCGCGGACTCGGTGAGCGATGTACTGGTGTGGCGGATGCGGCGGACAGCCGATCTGCCCGCCGACGCCTCAAGCCTGCCCGAGACCAGCACCGCTGGGGTCCAGTCCGCAACACGCAGGACGACGACCAGGCCCTCCGCACCCGGACGTCGCCGCAGCGGAGAGGAGACATCGAGCAAGACCCGGTGAGCCCTGCCGAGTGCCGGGGCGGTATCAGCGCACCACCGAGACCAGGGACACCGCCACCGCCCCGCACGCGACCCACAGCATGGCCATACGCCACACCGGCCCTCGACGGAGTGCAGGCCCGCGCTGTGGGGTGCGGGCGCCGGAGCACGCGCAGGAGGGAAGGGAATGGCGCAGGTGCGGCGAGTCGAGGCAGTAGGCGCCGCGCAGTTGGGCGGCGGGAAAGGACGAGATGTGTTCGGGCACACCGTGGCAACGTCACTCTTCCGCTCGGAGACACGCGCCGTGGCCAACTCGTCATCCTCCGGCCTCGGGAGGCGAGCAACTGCCCGATGACCTGCCCGAAGGTGACTGTGGACTTTGTGAATTGAAACCGCCAGAGGCGTAGTGCACGATCATGAAGCGAGCAGGACGAGGCAAAGGAGGACGCCAGGGTGTTTCACCGAATACGCCGCCGGGCCAAGGAGCCCAGCGAGGCGCAGCGCCAGTTCGCCGAGCTGCATGCGCGGCTGCAGAATCAGGTCCCGCCCGGGTTCGGGGTGCCACCGGTCGAGCCGGAGCGCACCGAGCCGACCACCGTGGTGGACGACTTCCTTCCGCCGGAGCTGCGGGTGCCCAGCCACGACCAGGTCGACGGCAAGATGATGCCGTGGAAGCAGCCGCTCGTCCTCGATGGTGAGATGGTCGCCTGCGCCGAGTGCGGCGCGTATCGGGACTGGCTCATCCTCTCCACGCGCGACCAGATCTGGCTGCGCTGCCGGGTCGGCCACCAGCAGCAGGAGACCAGACTCGACACCGCCTGGTTCAACCGGAACTTCGGGCCGGCAGACGCGACGCACGCCACGTTCGAGGACTGCCTGCGCCACCTCGGGCACTGACCCCCACTCCTACGACCCCACCGGGCCCGCGGGCCCGCACTGACCACCCGTCGCCTAGCACCAAGGGGTCAGTTCCGTCATGCGCGTTCGCGTCGCCACCACCGCCCTCGGCATCACCGCCGCCCTCCTCGCCGTGCCCGCCTGCTCCACCAACGCCGCCGGCACCAAGCCCGACACCGCTCCCTCCGCCCGAACTGGGAAGCCGGCCGACGCAGCCCAGCAGGCTGTTCCGCTCGCGTCGGCATCGCTGGAGACCCGCCTGCTCGACCAGAGCGACCTCGGCAGCGGCTACCTGCGCAAGCCCGAGCGCCCCACCCAGAACGACGACGTCACCGTCATCGGCTGCCCGGCCCTGAGCGAGCTGGGCGGCGACGCGGCGATCGGCGGCACCCTCACCTTCCCGCACAAGGCGAAGGCGTCCTTCACCTATGGCGGCAGCTCCTCGGAGGTCTCCGAGGAGCTGTACAGCGACAACGTGGAGAAACTGTCCGGCGGCATCGACCGGATCTTCGACGCCATGACCGGCTGCCCGACCTATCAGGTCGTAGCGGGCGGCACCCCGATCGACATGGCCTCGCAAAAGCTGCCCGCACCCCGCGGCCTCGGTGACGAGCAGTGGAGCCAGCTCTTGACGTTCTCCACAGGGGGACGGAACACCGTGGTCAAGCAGACCGCGATCCGCGACGGCAGCCTGCTGCTGATCGTTTCCGGCTCCCCGGCCCTCGTCGACCGCCACCTCGGCAAGGCCCTCGCCAAGGCCACGGCGACGAGCTGACCTGCCCGCCCGCCATGCCGCTACCCCCGACCACGGTGGTCGGGGGCAGCAGCGCGTTACTGGCCGACCCGCTGAGCGGCACGAGCAGCTTGGCCTGACACTCAGGCTCGAACCTGTCCGGGCTGTACGTAGAGCACGTTCGGGCTGTGACTGTGAGGCCCATAGCCGCTGGAAGCATTGACGAGTAGACACGCGCCTGCGGGAACGTGCCAGTTCCAGAACCAGGCATCCTGTTGCCGACCGGTGTCGCACCAGGTCACGACGGCCTTCGAGCCACGGCGTCCGTGCTGATAGACCCGCGTGACCTGGAGAAGTTGCCCTTGCCCGGAACTCCGGTGCCGCTGGAATGCCTGCCACTGAGCCGCGAGGGCGGCCGTGCGCTTGCGACGTGAACGGACCGACAGCGCGACCGTCACGGCGACGACGAGAGCGATGGCGACAAGGACGCCAGGGCTGGGGTGCATTGCCGCATCCTGCATCGTGCCGTCACAGGGTGGCAAACCCCTCGGGGACGCCGAAGACCGGCCGCCCGGCGACAGCGCCTCACGCCGGGCCGGTCCTCCCGACTGCCGTAGTGCACAACGGCGATTACGGCTCTGGAAGCAAAAAGCCCGGCCCCTCCAAAC